>NZ_WVTE01000291.1:0-4805 GCF_009939605.1 Rhodococcus sp. YH1
TCCAGACCGCGGGCCGCCACGTCCGTCGCGACGAGGATGTCCAGCGCACCGCTCTTGAGCTGGCCGATGGTGCGTTCGCGCTGGGCCTGCACGATGTCACCGTTGATCGCGCCGGTGCCGTAGCCGACCTCGCTGACCTGCCCGCCGACCTGCTCGGTGAGCACCCGCAGGTCCGGCTTGACGTCACCGGGCACGAGCACCAATGTGCCTCGCGCAATATCGCCAAGGGCGATCCGGCGCAGCAGCGTCGACTTGCCGAATCCGTTGAGGGCGCAGATGAAGCAGGACGGGGCGGTGATCGCCTTCATCTTCCAGGCGTAGAGCGGATCGAAGCCGACGGCCGCGCCGGTGGTCAGATGCCGACCCAGCGGGGTACCCAGCAGCGGGGCCTTCGCGCCGACGATCCACGGGTAGATCCCAGCGACCTGAACCGAGGTGCCCCGGTATTCGACCGGCGGCATCACCGTGGACATCCGGCCACCACCGACCCCGTCGAATCCGCGATCGTCGAGATCGGCGAGCGGGCGGTCGAAGCCGTCGGAATTGATCCGGGTCAACCGCTCCACCGTCGCCCGGCGACTGTACTGGCGATTGACCAGGCTTTTCTTCCATGCCTTCGTGAGCCCGGTGGCGGTGGCGGCCTGCTCTTCGAGCCGGGACAACTCGTCGTCCGACAGCAGAGTCTTGGCGATCTTCTGCGCTGTGAGCAGCCGCGACGATCTCGTGGCGTTGCGTGCACTCATGGATGTGCCCTTTGCGTGTTCAGTTGCTGAGGAAGCTGGGAATGGTGGTGTGGTCGGGGGCGATGACCCCGACACCGAGGGAGGCCGCGAACGCTGCGGCCTGCCAGCACCACGAGCGGCGGATTGTCAGTCGGCTCTGGCGCGAGAGGTCCTCGACCAGGGCGTCGATCTTCGGCACATCGGAGCTGCCGGCCGGTTCGGTCACGGTCACCAGCACGCCGAAGCGCACCATCCCGGCGCCACGGGCCTGTTCCATGCGGGCCTGGGCCGTGGCCGCCAGCTCGATCTGCGACTTCGCCGAACCGATCGATCCGTTCTTGAGCGACCCACCATGTGCTTCGGCCATCGCGTTGCGGTAGTCGCTGTCGGCGATGTCGGTGGCTTCCCCGGCCGAATGCGGGCGGTAGAGCACCGAGACCCGCTTGAGCGGCACCGCCTCGTTCGGGGCCAACAGGCGCTGCAGCACCCGTTCGGTCACCGCGCCCTTGGGTGCTTCGCGCATCTCCCAGGTCACCGACACCGCGCCGTCGTGGACGTATTTGCCGCCGTCGGCGCTTTCCAGGGCGGTCCGCGGACCGCAGTCCTCCCAGGTCAACCCCGTGCCCTCGCCGGAGTACACGCCGGCTTCCACATCGACGAGCGAGGCCGGGTCATAGGAGCGGCGCACGAACGCCATGATCTCGTCGGCATCCATCGGCGAGCAGGGCACACCGGAGCGTGCTGCCGACGCCGTCAGACCGGGCAGACGCCGGCCGAGTTCGACAGCCTGCTCGGAAGGGTCCTGTTTGCGTTCGGTGGTCTTGGCTTCGAAGGTGATCGCGATCCTCGCTGCGAGGCGGATACCGCCGGAGGTCAAGCCGGTGGCGAGCTGGTAGGCCGCATCGCGGGCCAGCTGCGGGGCGTCGGCGCGGGTGTTCTGGTGCACCGTTTCGTACAGCTCGATGCCGGTCTCGGGCAGCGTCTCGACGGTGGTGACCACCGCGAGGATGTCCGAGGTCTCACCGGCCCCGGACAAAAACTGTGCCCAGTTGCCGACATAGTGGTCGATCACGTCCTGGTCGACGGCTTCGGCGCCTTGGGGGTAGGCGTCGAAGACGACGGTGTAGGCATTCTTACTGGGCATGTGGATCATGCCGAAGGTGCGCCCGTCGGAGTCGATGCCTTCGTAGAGCTCGGTCTCGCCGAGCACGCCGGGAAGACGGTAGGCCCGCCCGGGAACGCGGGAGAACGTGCCCGAAGCGTAGGCGTGCTCACCGCGGCGGCGGCCGCGCCAGAACTGGAATCGCATCAGTGCCCTTTCGTAGCCGGAGCGGCCGTCACGGGAGATGACCAGGGGGATGAAGCACACGATCACCGGGATGGCCAGCAGCAATGCGACCGTCATGCCGAGGAACAGGCCCGCGATGATGACGACGGCTGCGGCGGCGATCCCTGCGATCGAGGTGCCGAAGGTGGCTCCGAGCAGGCCGGTGCTGCGGGGCCGGCGCCAGTTGCCGTAGGTGTTGAATGTCGGCTCGTTGCTCACTGTTCGAAGCCCCCTCGGTTGAACTGGTGACCGGCCCCCGTCGCCACAGGCGCATCGAAGCCGGAGTGACCGGAACCGCCCACTCCAGAACTGCCGGACGCAGCGGCACCGGGGGTGCCCGAGTCGTTGCCCTGCGGGCCACCACTGCCGACGGCGGCGCTGCCATCACGGGCGGACGGAGTTCCGTTCTGATTGCCGCCTGCCTGTCCACCCCCGGCACCCCCTGCGGCCCCGAAACCCGACGGGGTAGCCCCACTCGGAGAATTCGAGATGCTCGATGAGGTGGTGCTGGTGGTCGCCGCGCCGGATGCTGCGCCGCTGGCACCGCCGGTGGCGATCATCCCGCCGACCTTCGCGCCGACCGCGGCCACGCCGGCGGCTGCGGCCAGGCCGCTGCCGCCGCCCCCCAGTGCACCGACGTTCGGGACGATCAACCGCATCAGGGCAGGCAGCACCAGCGCCGCAGCGCACAAGGTGATGACCCCGGACAAGGCCATGAACCCGTCGCCGTTCTCGGGGTCGGTAATGGTCGGGGTGGCTTCGAGGAACAGGATCGCCGAGACCCCGATCACGAACGCCCCGACCGGTTTGACCAGCAAGAACGCGATCGTCCAGGCCAGCATCTTCTCGTATGCCTGGCTGCCGACCTTGGTGCCTCCGGCCGCGCCGGCGATCGGCAGCGCCGCTGCCATGAGCACGAGAATGCCGGTGCGCAGCAGCATCAAGAACGCCATCATCAACCCGCCGAGCATGCCGATGATGCCGATCAGAAACAGCAGGCCCACCCCGGCCGGACCCGAATACAGGTAGATCGAGACCATCGCTTCGGCCAGTCGGGACGGGTCGGAGCCGACCGCACTGTCCATGAACCAGGCCGAAATCTGGTCCGACAGTTCGGTGCCGAGCACGATCAGCGTCGATGCTCCCCCGGCGAGCAACGCCGCACGGCCCATCTGCTTGAGGCCCTCTTCCGAGGTGTCGCGGATCGCGCCGGAGCGGGCCAGTGCCAGCCGGCCGCCGAGCAGGATCAGAGACAACGACAGGGCCGCGACCTGGATGTAGAAGGTGTAGTCGTTGACCGTCGCTACCGTGGCCTGGAAGGTGTCCCCGTCCATCTCGGTACCGGTGATCCACCATCCGAGCGCGAACTTCAGGACCGCGACACCGGCGTTGCCGATCCACAGTGCGGTCTTCTCGACCGCGCCTTCCGCGACACCGCCAGCTACTTCTTCAAGCTTGCCCACACCGGCATCGACAACCTCACCGACACCTTCGCCGCAGCTCGGTACGAAATCCGTATCGATGTCCGCGAGAGCTCCGATCCCCTTCAAAGCTGCGCTGACAGCCGTGCCGCCTGGGGTACAGGTCAAGATTCCAGCACCCTCAGACAACGAGAAACCCGAGTCTTGCTCTTCGACTTCGGAGCTATCGGCGCTGGTGCTGGACGAATCCGTCGAGGAGTCCTCTGTTTCCTGTGCAAACGCCGTACCTGCCACGCCGAAAGTGACCACCACCGCGACACACGCAGTAATCAGCAGGCGCAGAAAGCCCGTGAACAGGCTGCGATTCACCACCATTGCTGCCACCCGTCGGCCGGCACCGGCTCGTACTCGACACCCAACGCAGTCGCGTCGCCCTTGAGAACCCACCCGGTGTCCTCGCGCCACACCATCGGAATCTTCGAGGCCACAACCTTCGTGGAGCCATCATCCATTTCCGCGGTGTAGCCGAACTTCACGAGGGCCAGGTCGGGGTTGAAGATCACTTTGATCATCGGCAGAGCCGCGGTCGCCATGCTGTCGGGTAGACCCAGGTCGGCGAACTGCCCCGTCGGATCGGACAGTTTCCCGGCCTGTTCGAGCAGTTCGAGACGATCCGCGCCCCCGGTCACATATGCGAAGTAGTGCGCAGCGGCGAGTGCCGCTCCTTGCGCGGTGCGAGAGAACCCGGTGGCGACACCGTTGTCGGTGAACCCGGTGGGGCCATCGGAAGTCGAGAACGGCAGGTCCATGTTCCCGTGGATGCGCTGGAGCATCACCCCGCTAGGGGCCTGGTCCGCCGGACGGTTCGAGCTGGCCAGAGTGTCGGACAGGATCACACCGTGGGGCTCGAGCGGCACGTAGATAACACGGTTGCCTTTGTCGAAGACCGGGTCCGGCTCGAACAGTCCGTCCTTGTCCTGGGCGGTAGCGCTACTGCCGGTGGTCGGATCGAGAGAGACCAACGGCTCTGCGTCCTCGCCTCGGAAGACCATCACCAGGCTGACCACGACACCGACGACGACGATGATGGCCACCGCCGCCAAGCCAATGGTGAGTTTGGTGGCCGACGATGCGCGTTCGTTCTCGGCTTCGAGCGAGGGAGTATTCTTCTCGTTGGTCGAGTCGGTGGTGTTCTGCTCGGTCACTTACGGGTCTCCTCGAGGTCGACCAGCTCCGACGGCAGCGCGTCGAGGGCGGTGATGGTGGCGGTGTCGTTGCTGGGCAGGTTCAGCCGCCAGTCGTCGTCGATCCACACCACCTGGGTGGTCGCGGAGG
>NZ_WVTE01000291.1:4815-6389 GCF_009939605.1 Rhodococcus sp. YH1
CGATCAGCACGCCCTCGACCTCGGCGTCACGCCGCAGATTCCGGTCGAAAAGCCCCTGGCCGGCGGGCAGAGCGCCCTGCTCGACCCTGCGCCCGGGCCTGTGCAGGTCGATGCGCCGGGACGGACGGAATCGACCGGGTCGGTGCTGCTACGCCAGGTGCTGACCGACGTGTACGACCAGCTCGGCTTCGGGATCGTCGGTGACACGGTCTTCCGGGACCTGGTGATCGCCCGGATCGTCGAACCGGGCTCGAAACTCGACGCCGGCCGGGTCCTGCAGGACCTCGGGGCGGATCCGCCGAGCTACGCCACGATCAAACGTCACCTGAGGCAGGTCATCACCGGCAAGTACCGGGATCGCATCGCCGAACAGTGCTTCGCCCATGCCGCCGCAACCGGCGGCCTGAGCCTGTTGTTGTACGACGTGACGACCTTGTACTTCGAGGCCGAAAAGGAAGACGACCTGCGGAAAGTCGGATATTCGAAGGAACGTCGGGTCGACCCGCAGATCGTCGTCGGACTGCTGGTGGACCGCACCGGGTTCCCGCTCGAGATCGGCTGTTACGAAGGCAACTCCGCCGAAACCCACACGATCGTGCCGATCGTGCGGCAGTTCCAGGCCCGCCACGACCTCGACGGAGTCGAGATGGTCGTGGCCGCGGACGCCGGGATGCTGTCGGCGGCCAATCTCGCGGCCCTGGATCGGGCCGGGCTCAAGTTCATCGTCGGCTCGCGGGTCACCAGGGCGCCCGGGGATCTCGCCTCACACTTTCATTGGAACGGCACCGTTTTCACCGATGGTCAGGTCATCGACACGATCACGCCGCGGCACGGCCGCTCGGTGGTGAACAACTCCCGTAAACGCGCCGAACCGGTGTGGGATCCGGCGGAACATCCGAATGCGTGGCGGGCAGTGTGGCAGTACTCGCGCAGTCGCGCCGCTCGTGACGAGAAGACCCTTAACGCGCAGGAAGCCCGCGCCCGGGCGGTGGTCGACGGGGACACGGCCGTGAAGTCCACGCGGTTGGTGACGGTCACCGCGAAGGGCCGGCGACTGGACACCGCCTCGCTGGAGCGAGCCAGGATGCTCGTCGGGCTGAAGGGCTATGTCACCAATCTTCCTGTCTCGCTGATGGATCCGGGCGAAATCATCGCGAAGTACCACGAGTTGTGGCATGTCGAGCAGTCGTTTCGGATGTCGAAGACGGACCTGCGGGCACGGCCGATCTTCCACCGCACCCGCGACGCGATCGAGGCGCACCTGACGGTGGTGTTCGCGGCGTTGGCCGTCTCCCGGGTGGTGCAGGACCGCAGCGGCCTGGCGATCGGTAAGGTCGTCAAGCTGCTGCGGCCGTTGCGGTCGGCGACCATCGCGATCAACGGCACCCGGCACACCTTCCCGCCGCAGGTCGATGCCGACCTGCGGGCCCTGCTCGACCGGATTTCAGGACCTGGGCTCACGCACTAACGAAATGAGCCAACTCGGGAGGGTCGAGCAGGGCGCTCTGCCCGCCGGCCAGGGGCTTTTCGACCGGAATCTGCGGCGTGACGCCGAGGTCGAGGGCGTGCTGATC
>NZ_WVTE01000291.1:6399-43823 GCF_009939605.1 Rhodococcus sp. YH1
ACGGGGACTGGCGGGACGAGCTTGCAGCGTCGCGTGGGCATGATGGTTCGACTCCTGTGACGGCCGGTAGCAGACAGGTATGGGCAGGGAACCTCACGGCGCCGTTGTCTGTTTCGGTAAGGTTTTCGCGTCACCGTCATACCCCTGCGCGGTGATCGAGGCCCTCGGAGTTGCCCCAAACTCTCTCCGGCGGGGCTTCTCGGTTCCATCTCAGGCCGATCTTGACCGAGCGCGCGACACTGCAGGGCGGCCGGGTCGGACTGCGCCGTGCAGGGGGTGGCACAGTGCGGGCCGGCTCTTGTCGTCTTCCGTCCGGAGTTCCGTCGGCGCTTGCGCTGACGGAACTGGATCCTCCACGTACTGGGAGGGTGGCGGTGTCCCCGACACGATGGATCGACGTACGCTGCCGGAAACATGCGTGCATTGCATGCACGCCACGCATGCAACCTTGCGTCGCCGTGGGCCGAGCCTCCAGTTCGACACCGCCGCCTCGGGTCTGCGCACTCGGTAAGCGCTTGTTTCGCTTGTGGTCGAGGTCCTCGGCCCCAGCTCGCAGCACAGCCGCGTTCGTACTCGCTCGGATCTCTGCTGTGCGTGCGTGTCCAGCATCTTCGACCGGAGCTCACGGGCGGCACCTGCTCCCCCGGATCGACGCTGCGTCGCGGGCAGGGCCCTCAGTCCTGATCGTCCAGTGATGCGAAACGAACGTCCCGCCAGAATTCGCACAGCAGGGTCAGCGACCTGTGCTGATCCCATTCCCGCAGCGCCGTCACATATCGGGCATGTTGGGTGGTGTCGCGTTCGACGCTGAGTTCGAGGACGGGAAAGTCCAGCCGCCGCATCGCTTCGGCGACCATCGCCCTCACCGCTCTACCGTTGAAATCCTCGAACGGATGCACGTGCAGTGCCTGAGCCTCCAGGTAGGCGAGGGCTTCGAGTTGAAGCTCGACGTCGTCGGCGCAGTAGTCGAGCCGGCCGGTGAAGCTGTGGAACAGCTCCCGCATCTGTCGGTCCACGTGGATGTGTTCCGGCGGATAGTGGCCTCCCACCCGGACCGGCTTGGTGCGCCACCGGCCGGCGATGTCGGGCATCACGTCGATCAGGATCCGGCGATGGAACTCGCGGAGCAAATCCACGTCCATCGCCTCGTCGGCGAAGCGACCGGAGGCCACCTCGTCGAGCAGCCGGCGTAGTGGCTCGGCGATCAGATCGGCGACCTCGTGGTAGGTCTTCGTGCCGAACAGTGTCTCGAACTGGCGGGTGCTGCCGGTATCGACCGGCTCCGGCGGCTCACCCACGGGCCACCGCTGCTGCGCGGGTCCGTGCGTGCACGATCAGTGCGAGCCCAGCACGGCCCGCTGACGCTGCCGTGCCTGCTCGATCCACCGGTCGGAGACCGGCTCGCCTTCCATCGCCATGCTGTGGATCACGTGATCGACCACGGCGGCGCGCCGCCGATAGACCTTCTCCTCGGTGGGCAGCGCACGCCACCGTGCGACCAGTGCCCGAACATCGTGTGTGGTCACGGCGTGCTCCCTTCCGTCTCGATCCGGTCCGCTGTACCCCCCCATGATGGCAGCCGGTGGCGACAGCGAGCAATCGAGACGGGCTCTGCCGGCCTGCGGACGTTGTGCGGACCGCGGCGTTGTCGGCGCCGTGGTGTAGGCACAGCTGGACGACGAGACGGCGGATGGGCCTGTCGCGCCCACCGAGGTAGGGGGATCGCATGGTTGTGCTGCTCATCTTCAATGTGCTCGGAATCGTGGCCGCGCTCGTCTGTGCGCACCGGTCGTATCGCCGGTACGGTCGCCCGGGTCGGGCGGTGGCGGCCGGCGTCGGAGGGCTTCTCGTTCTTCCGCTGATCGTCGTGGTGGCGGTCGCGGCGGCTGCCCCGCGGGCATCACGGACCGGCTAGTGGAACAACGGGTAATCGCAGTTCAGGACGTATTTCGAGTACAGTGCTCGAGTAGAATTGATCTTGAAATGTTCCCGGATTCGGGGGGAGCTCCGCCCAGGGTCGGGCGCAGTCGAGGAGGTCGCGTGGCGGACGAGAACGCCAACCAGGACACGTTCGGGACAGAGGATCAGGGAGGACGAAATGGCTCCGCAGAGCGAGGATTTCAGGGTGCAGGTCGAGGGGATCGACCTGACGATCGCGGCCGAGACCAGGCGGATTCTGGTCGAGTGGCTGGGGATCGATCCGGCGACCGAGCAGGAGCGGATCGACCGGGAAGCGCTGCGTCTGCAGCAGATGACCGAGGACGCGGCCGAGCAGTTCGAGCAGGCGACCCTGACGACCCCGGACGCGACGTACTGGGACGCGGTGCAGGCCAAGGCAACAGCGTGGCGGGCAGCGCGGGAGATGGTGCTGGAGGGCGAGCTGTATCCGCAGGTGACGCCGGAGATTCGGGCAGCGCAGGAGGAGTTCGAGGTGGGGCTCGATCAGCGGATCGAGGAACGCTGGGAGGCAGCCCGGGCAGCGCAGGATCCCGGTCGGTGGCGGACGCGGAACGTTCGGCCGAACCCGACCGCGGGTCGAGTCGTGGAAAGGGTGTGGGTGTCGAAGCCGGGATGGTTCCTGTCGCTGGCGGAGGCGCTGATCGCGCAGCGGATCGAGGACAACCTGCCGGTGCCGATGACCTCCCGCGATCCGTTGGCGGACGAGCTGGCGGCGATGATCGAGGACGAGATGCGGCGCAACCCGCCGCAGGACCCGGATCTGCCGTTCTGATCCAGGCACAGTGGGCGCAGGTCCGCGACGAACTGTTTGGCCTGCGTAAACAGGGCGAGAAGCTCGTTGATCGTCTGGCCGAGGCCAGGAAGGCTCTGGCGACCGCGCAGGAACGCGGACTGGGCCGTGGCGTCGACATCAACGGTCAGCGAGTCGCTGCGTTGACCGAGCACCTCGAACGTCTCCGTGGGCAATGGTGGGAGCTGCGTGGCCGGGAGAATCAGCTGCGCAGTGAGCTGCACGTTCTGGGGATCGACCCGGAGGGCGTCCCCAGGCCGGTGGTGGGTGAGGTCGCTTCTGCGCAACCGGCCTGGCGTGAACACCCCGCCACCGCCCGCCAGTTGCGGGCCCTCGAACGCCTTGCCCGCGAGACGGACGTGCCGTTCGTCGTCGAAGACGGCATCACCAAAGGCCAGGCCCACGATCTGATCGCGTCGCTGCTGGCTGGCAACATTCCGCAGGCACAGTTCCCCGACCGTCCCGCGGGGCCGATGTTCCTCCCGGCCGCGACACCGGCCGGGCCGGCCGCGCCGGACACTGCCCCGGCGCTTGAGCCGCCCCCGGCCGAGACTCCGCAGCCGGTGATCGATCCGGTGGCCGAGGTCGAGCGTCGTTTGCTCGAGCGTCTCGCCGAACCGGATGCCGAGGTCGATGTTGCCGTGAACCTCGAGGTCAACACGGCGGCGCAGTTCTTTTCCTGGGCCGACGGGCATTTCAAGGTCAAGGCCCAGGTCGCGCTGGCCGATCTGATGACCGACCGTGCCTCGCTGACCGACGAGATGTTCGTGGTGTGCCGGTCGATCCTGGCGGATCCGAAACGCTGGGGCGAACTCGGTCACCGCGCCGCCGAGGCGTACTGGCAGGCCCGCACCGGCGAGCCGGTGCAGCATCCGGTCACCGCCGAGGTGACCGACACGATCGTCGACGCCCGCGCCCGCGAGGACCGCGCCGTCGCCGAGGACTTCCTCGACACCACCCAAGTCGTTCTCGAGGCGCAGGAACCGGCCGAGCTCGACACTGTCGAGCAGCGCAGTGACCACGTCGATGCGGTGCTGGACGGCATCGACCGGGCCGCCACGGTCGAGGTCGAGCAGTGGTGGGCGCGGGGCCGGGCCGCCTACGACCCCGACGATCCGCTGACGCTGCCGCAGCCGGACACCGACCCGCAGGTCGCTGCCGCGCTCGAGGCGGTGCGCGGCCGCAAGGCCCGCGACGAGATCCGCGCCCAGTGGTTCGCCGGTGTCGAGCAGGGACGCCGTGAGGCCACCGCCGCGCAGCGCCAGGCCTTGATCGCCGAGGTCGCCGTCGCCCCGAGGCTCATCGCCAAGGTTGAGGGTCGGCGTCCGGACTACCTGCCTGCCGTCGCCCGCGACGACGCCAAGACCCTGATCGCCGAGGCCGCCCGCGCCGGCTCACCGCTGCGGCAGGCCGCAGCGAAAGTTCTGCTCGAATACCACCCGCTGCCGGCCGAGCTGTACGAGCGGGCCTACGCCGAATGGGACCGCCTCCACGGACCCGAGCTGACCTGGGACCAGGACACCGCCGGGGAGTGGACGGCGTGGATGACCCTGCAGCTGCGCCGCGACCCGCTGGTCGGGTCGTGGGCCGGTCTGCCGATGTGGACCCGCACCGATCTGATCGAGTTCGGTATCGAGACCGCCTTCGCGGTCATGGCCGAGGAACGCCCCGATCTGATCAAAGCCACCGCGGGCATTCCCCCCGAGCGTCTGGCTGCCGAGCTGCGCGGAAACATCATCCCGAACCTGCCGCAACCCGAGGCATCGGATGTCTCCGCCGGGTTCGTCGCGACCGGCGAATTCCGCCAACTCCGCTTGCGGGACTATGTGGAATCGAGGGTGCAGCACTACTCGATTCACGGGTGGGCATACACCCTCGACGGCGGCGGCACGTCCACCACCGCCGGCCACAATCCGCGGGTGGCGATCGGTGCGCTGCTCGACGCCCGCACCAAGCCGATCCCGGAGTGGATCGAACGCATCTACCGGCCCTACGCCCAGGCCCGCACCACCGTGGTGACCAGGGCGATCGCCTACGCCCGGAACAACGAGTTCTACCACGCTGCGGCCCGGTCGGATCTGCTGTGGAAGTACGACGAGTCCGGCACCTTCGTTGCCGCCCACTCGCTCCTCGAGGACGTGCGTAGCGGCATCATCGAGCAGCTGCGCAGCGCTGTCCCGGCCGAGGTCGACCTGCTCGAATCCCTCGGGATCGATCTGGAGTGGACCCTCGGTCACGACGTGGACCCGACGGTGCTGCGCGACATTCGGGCCGCAGGGGACGACCTGTACAGCCTCACCTCCACCGACCTGACCTTCGCCGGGGCGGGAGATGTGGTCGTTGGTGATCCTGACGGCCGGCACGTCACGATCCGCTCTGGGTGGGCACCGAACAGCAGTGACCACATTACCTACGTCGATCGTCAGTCCCGTCCCGAGCTGACGATGCGGGACGCGATCGCCGACGCCCGCGCCGTCCTCGCCGCCGACCCCCAGGCCGAACAGCTCGACCCAGAGCGCACCACCGGCGTCGAGGCCGAACTCGACACCGGCACCGAGGCTGAAGCCGAGGTGGATACCCACGACCAACCGACCATCGAGACCGAGCAACCGCAGGTCGGTGAGGAGGCCCCGCCGTCCCCCCGAGTCTTAACGCCTGCGGTCGAGGACACAGGCGCGGTGATCTTCGAAGCGGTCGAATCGGCTCCCACCGAGCCGTCGGACCCTCACCCGGCCGGCACCGACACGGCTGCGACCTCGTGGGTGCTCACCGATCGTCCGATGCTCGGCCACATCGGACCGACCACCGCACCCACCCCCGCGCCCGAACCGGAACCGGAACCGGAGGCTGCCGCCGAGCCGGCCTCAGTGCCGGCGCAGACCGAACCGGTTGCGGACACCGACGAGCTGGTCGTTCCCGACACCGAATACGGCGAGCCACTGACCAGCCCCCTGTGGCGAAACGGCGGTCTGGTCAAGGCCCGCAAGGAATCCGGCGGATACGTCTACCTCTCCCCGGCCACCGCCGCCCAGTACGCCGCTGCCGATGTGTCCGCCGAACCGCAGACCGCCGTTGAGCAGCCGCAAAGCGACGCCACTGCCGCGGCCGAGCTATCCGAGACTGTCGCGGAGGTCACCGCTCCTACCCCGGACACCGGTGGTGACCAGGCCGAACCGGAGACCGGCGCCGCGGCCGCGCAGACCGCCCCGCAGGTCGAGACCCCGGTGGTGCGTCCTGCACCGCCGACCGCGGCGGCGCAGGACTTCACCCTCGGTACCGAGGTGCTGGTCCCGTCCGGGGCGAAGGCCCGGGCGCGGGCGAACATCGCCGCCCTGCGCCTGGTGCGCCGGCTCGACGAACAGCAGCGACCGGCCACCGCCGCCGAGCAGGCGGTGCTGGCGCAGTGGTCCGGCTGGGGAGCGATCCCGGAGGTCTTCGACAACCGCGCGAAGATCCTCGCGCAGTGGGGCGACGAGCACGCCGAACTGCTCGATCTGCTCGGGGACAAGGGCTTCGCCCAGGCCCGCCAGACCACCCTCAACGCCCACTACACCGACCCGGCGATCGTCGCCGAACTGTGGCGGGCGGCGGCGCGGGCCGGACTGCCCGACGGTGCGCTGTTGCTCGAACCGGGCTGCGGGGCCGGTCATTTCGTCGGCACCGCCCCGGAGACGGTGCGCATGGTCGGCGTCGAGATCGAGCCGATCAGCGCGAAGATCGCGCACTACCTGTATCCCTCGCAGCAGATCCGCAACCACGGCTTCGAACGCAACTTCGCCCCCGCCGGCACCTTCACCGGGGCGATCGGCAACGTCCCGTTCGGCAAGTTCGCGCCCGTCGATCCGATCCACAATGCCGAGGGTCTGGCGATCCACAACCACTTCATCGCCAAATCCCTCGCGCTGACCGCCCCCGGGGGCTACGTCGCCGTGGTGACGAGCATGTTCACCTCGGATGCCCGCCGCGCCGAACAACGCGCCGTGATCACCGCGACAGGTGATCTGATCGGTGCGGTGCGTCTGCCCACCGGCGCGTTCGACCGGCAGGCCGGCACCGACGTGGTCACCGACGTGCTCATCTTCCGCCGCCGCGAGGACGGAGCCACCCCCACCGAGGACACCCTCGAATGGGCACAGCCCGCCGTGCAGGTCGAAGCAGTCGACGCCAAGACCGGTGAACAGGCCCGGACCTGGATCAACCCGTACTTCGCGAAGTACCCGGAGCGGGTGCTGGGCACCCTCACCGTCGGCGGCGGCATGTATGCCGGGGGCTCGCTGCGGGTCACCGCGCACACCGGCGCCGCCCTGGCCGAGCAGCTGCGCACCCAGCTCGATCCGCTCATCGACCGGGCCGTCGCCCGCGGTCTCGGGTTCACCGCCCCGGCCCCCGATCCGGCGGGGGTAGAAGCGTTCACCACGCCGGGGCTGCGCACCGGAACAGGTCTCGACTCCAACGAGGTGCTGCCCGGCGCGATGCGATTCAACGAGACCGAGAATCGCTTCGAGCAGTTCACCCTCGGCCGGGGCTGGGCCGAGGCCGGCTGCCGCGGCAAGGACCTGGCGCGGCAGTGGAAGGTGCTCATCGCTCTCGGGGAGACGGTGATGGAGCTGTCCGAGGCCAGCCGCTCCCGCACGCATACCGTCGCCGACCGTGACGTGATCCGGGGCCGGCTGAACTCGCTCTACGACGGCTATGTGCGCCGGTGGGGGCCGCTGAACCGGTTCAAGCTCACCGACCCGACCCCGCTGTCGGAGGCGAAGATCGCCGCTCGCCTGGACAAGGCGATCACCGAGTGGCGGCTCGAGACCGGCCGCGACGAGGCTATTGCCGACGGCCTCGACCCGAAGGATGCCGGACCGTACACCGGATCGATTCCCGACGAGGTGTACGAGGAGCTGCGCGAGAAGGCGGCCGAGCAGCCACAGCCGCGGCGGTATTCCGCGCATCTGCAGGGCGCGATCGCCCGCGACCCGCGCCTGGGCATGGTGCTGGCGATCGAGAACTTCCAGTCGCGCTTCGACGGCAGCGAGGCGGTGGCGACCAAGACGGCGATCTTCACCGAGGACACCACCCCGTTCAAGGACAAGGCCACCGGCGCCGCCGACCTCGACGAGGCGTTGGCGATCTGCTTCGACGAGCTCGGACACATCGCCCCGCACCGGGTCGCCGAGCTGCTGAACCTGTCCGTCGAGGACGCCCTCGACCAGGCCCAGGGCCGGATCTATCCGTCCCTGCACGCCGATGACCAGTGGGAACTCGCCACCGTCGCGTTGTCCGGGCAGGTCCGCGACAAGCTCGCCCTCGCCCGGGTCAAGGCCAACCAGGACCCCCGCTACGCCCCGCTGGTGCAGGCCCTCGAATCGGTGGTGCCGGCGGATGTGGACCCCGCCGACATCGGGGTGCGCATCGGCGCGACCTGGGTGCCGATCGAGGACTATCGCGCGTTCCTGATCCACGAGTTCGGGCTGCGCCCGGACCGGCTCACCGTCGAGCACGACAAGGTCAGCGGCAGCTGGGAGATCTCCACCGACCAGAAAAGCCGCCACGAGTTCTCCAGCGGCTATCCCGACAAGTACGGCACCGGCCGGCTCCCCGGGGTGAAGATGTTCGAGCTGCTCGCCAACAACAAACCCATCCAGGTGACCAAGACCGCCGACGAGCTCGAGCGCTCCCCCAAGCCGCGGTTCCACGTCAAGCTCACCGAACAGGCCCACGCCTCCGCTGGTGCGCTGGCCGAGCGGTTCGAGAAGTGGCTGTGGGAGGACGGTGACCGCTATCTGCGCCTGGCCGCCACCTTCAACGAGCGCTACAACTCGTTCGTCAAGCCGGTCCACGACGGACGCAGCAAGTCTTTCCCCGGCCTGAATCCGAAGTACACGCCCTACGACTATCAGGCCGCCGCGGTGCAGCGGTTCCTGCACGACGAGACGATCCTGCTCGACCACGTGGTCGGGGCCGGCAAGACCCTGACGATCACCGCCTCGTGCATGGAAGCCACACGTCTCGGGCAGATCCGCCAACCGTGGATCGTGGTGCCCAACCACCTGCTCGCGCAGTGGTCGGTCGAGGCCCGCGACGCCTACCCGAACGCGAACATCCTCGTCGCCTCCGAACTCGACGGCCGCGATGACCGGCAACGCTTCGTCGGGCAGAGCGCCGTCGGCGACTGGGATCTGGTGATCGTGCCGCAGTCGGTGTTCGGCAAGATCGCCATGCGCCGCGAAGCGCAGATCGAATACCTCGACAGCGAAATCTCCGAACTACGGCAGGCTCTCGACGCCGCCAACAGCCAAGGAGCGGAGTTCACGGTCAAGCAGATCGAGAACGCGATCAAGGCCGCCGAAGGCCGCATCGAGAAGATCATCGACGCCAAGGCCACCGACGACGGGCTGACCTTCGAGCAATCGGGCTGCGATTTCCTGTTCGTCGACGAGGCCCACGACTACAAGAACCTCACCCGCCCGTCCAACAGCGCCGACCTGGCGGTCCCGACCGGCTCCCAACGCGCCACCGACCTGGAGATGAAAGCCAAGTATCTGCGCGAGCAGGCCCGCGCTCGCAACGCCGAGCAGGGGATGCCGCACGCGCCGGCCAAAGCGATCGCGTTCGCCACGGGCACCCCGATCACCAACTCGCTGTCGGAGATCTGGGTGATGACCAAGTACCTGCGCCCGGACCTGCTGCACGCCGCCGGCCTCGGGCGCATCGACAACTGGGCGGGCACCTTCGCCAAGCCGGTGTCGGTGGCGGAGATGAACACCACCGCCACCCGCATCCAGATGCGCACCCGCATGGCCGAATACGCCAACGTCCCCCAGCTGGTGGCGATGTTCGACCAGTTCCGCGACGTGGTGACCGCCGATCGCATCCCGGTGCGCCTGCCCACCCTCGACGGCGGCACGCCGCAGATCGTCGAGTTCGACCTGGGCCCCGACGCCCTCGACGCGATGGCCGACCTCGATGTGCGTATGTCCCAGATTCAGGGTGATCGGATGGACCTGGACAACAGCCTCAAGATCGCCACCGACGGGCGGAATCTGACGATGTATCCCGCGCTGGCGAACCTGGGCGCCCCGAGCCCGAGCACAGCCGCATCGAACACGCCGCCGATCTGATCTGGCAGGTCCACCGCGACCACGCCGACCTGCACATCCCGGCCGACAAGTACGGCCCCGAGATGACCGGGGTGTTCCAGCTGGTGTTCTGCGACCGCGGCACCCCCAAGGCCGGAGCCGGCCCCAAGGCACGCAACCTCTACACCGAGCTGCGCGACGCCCTGGTGACCCGGGGAATGCAGCCCGACGAAATCGCGTTCATGCACGACTACGAGGGCCCCAAAGCCAAAGCGAGGCTGGTCGAAGCGTGTGCGGACGGGCGAATCCGGGTGCTGCTCACCTCCACCAAGAAGGGCGGCACCGGCCTGAACGTCCAACGGGCACTCAAGCAGATGATCAACCTCGACCCGGCGTGGACCGCCGCCGACATGGAACTGAATCGTCCCGGGTTTGATGCACACCTTCTTTCTTGGGAAGGTGAACCTTATGCCGAATGTCTATCCAGCCGAGGTACGGGAGAAGGCCGTGCGCCTGGTCCTCGAGCACCGTGGTGACTACGCCTCGGAGTACGAGGCGATCCGCACAATCGCCGAACGGATGTCACTGAAGACGGAGACCGTACGGGTGTGGGTCCGCAAGGCCGAAGCGGCGGGTGACGGCACCCATGCCGCGTCGGCGTCCGAGGCGGAGATCGAACTGCGGGCATTGCGCCGGAAGAACGCCGAGCTCGAAAAGACCATCGAAATACTCAAAGCCGCAACATCTTTCTTCGCGCGGGAGTGCGACCCGCCACGCAAGTGATCTGCCGATTCATCGCCGAACACCGCGATCAGTTCGGGGTCGTACCGATCTGCCGCGTGCTCACCGAGCACGGGTGCACGATCGCCCCGAGAACCTTCTACGCCTGGCTGGCGCGCCCGCTGTCGAAGCGCGCCTTGTGGGACGCCACCATCACCGCGGTGCTGGCCTCGTACTACGTCGAGCGGGACGAGTACGGCAGACGCAAACCGGAGTCGTTGTACGGCTCGCTGAAGATGTGGGCCCACCTGCGGCGTCAGGGCATCGAGGTGGCCCGCTGCACCGTGGAGCGGCTGATGCGCGTGGGCGGGTGGCGCGGCGCCACCCGGGCGAAGAGGGTCCGCACCACGATCGCGGAGCCGTCGGCGCCGCGGCCACCGGACCTGGTCGACCGGAACTTCCGGGTCGACCGGCCCGATGCGCTCTATGTCGCCGACTTCACGTACGTGCGGATGGTGCCCTGCTTCGCGTACACCGCGTTCGTGATCGATGCGTTCGCCGGCACGATCGTCGGTTGGGAGGTGTCGACGTCGAAGGAAACCGCGTTCGTAGAGCGGGCGGTGAATCAGGCCTGCATGCTGCGGTCGATGCAAGGCAATCCGTTGCGCGAGAGGACTATTCACCACTCGGATGCGGGCTCTCAATATACGGCTCTGCGCTTCGGGGAAACCCTGTTCCTGCAAGGACTTCGGCCGTCGATCGGGTCGGTAGGTGACGCCTACGACAACGCCCTCGCGGAGACGACGATCGGGCTCTACAAGGCCGAGTGCGTCGCCGATGATTCCCCGTTCCGCAAGGGGCCGCTGCGCACCATCGGTGACGTCGAGGAGGCCACCTCGGCGTGGGTGCATTGGTATAACACCGGCCGGCTCATGCATCGTCTCGGGCGGATCCCACCGGCCGAGTACGAAGCCAAGTACTACGCTGAACACGGTGCCGATCAACCGGTCGCACACAAATGACAGTGTGTGCATGAGACCCGGGATGGTTCAAACAACGCCTCGGCCGCATCATCCGCCAGGGCAACGTCCACGAGACCGTCAGCGTGGTCAACCTCGTGGCCCGCCGCTCCTACGACGCGATGATGTACCAGTACGTGGCCCGCAAATCGAACTTCGTCGCCATGATCCGCAAGGCCGACGTGCCCCCCACGATGGAAGACCTCGGCGGCGACCTGACCGTCTCATGGGCACAGAGCAAGGCCGCCGCCACCGGCGATCCGGTCTTCGTCCAACAGGTCGAAGCCGACCAGCAAGTCGCCGAACTCGAAGCCCGCCGCGACGCCGTCCAGGGCGCCAACGCCGCCCGCAGCGCCGCGATCCGGGCCTTGAGCAAGTCCATCACCACCGACGAGACCCGGCTGCCCGACGTCCGCGCCACGGTCGACAAGCTCGCCGCCTGGAACAGCATCGACGACCGCGCCACGAAGATCTGGAACTTCCCCCACGCCGCGATCCCCGACTCGGAAACCGCCGACCTGGCCGACGCGCTGCGAAGCTCGTTGATCCGACTCGAGGAGGAGGTGACCCGCAGCAACGACGAGGTGGTCTTCGGGGCCATAGGCGGCGTGCCCCTCGAACTCGGCTACACCCAGGTCCTCGGCCAGTTCTACATCTCCGTTGGCGAGGAGATCGCCTGGTACGACCGCGACCGGTTCCTCAACGCGGTCGAGAAAACCAGTGGGGCGCAGGGGATGCTGACCACCCTCCGCAATCTCGCCGAGAAGGCCACCCGACAGCTGCCGGTCATCGAAGCGCGGATCGAACACAACCGGGGCCGGCTCGCCGACGCCGAGGCCGAACCGGAACTCGAGTTCACCGCCACGGCCGAACTCGAGGCCGCGAAACTGCGGGCCGAAGAGCTGCGGCTCGAGGTCAACGCCCGCGAGAACTCCCCCGACGCACTGCGCCGAGCCCGCGAAGAACGCGAGCGCCGGGCCGCGGACGGGCAGTACCCGCAGTGGACCCTCGACCTGAACCCCACCGATGCCTGGGCCGCAGAACACAGCATGAGCAAAGAAGACCTCATCGCCTCGGTCCCGGCCCGCATGGCCGCCGCCCGGCAGGAATGGCTCGACGGCGCCGAGCAGCGCGACGCGAACCGCAAGGCCGACCCGTGGGTGGCTCTCGACGAGACCGAAGCGCTCTGGCAGTACGGCTTCGACACCGGCACCGGCCGGCCCGGTGCCCGGGTGTACTGGGACGATCGGCAATGGCACCTCGAAGCCTGGGACGGGGACGGCGCGCTCGACCGCGACGCGGTCAACACCCGAGGCGAGGCATTCAGCCTCGGCATCCGCGTGGTCGAACAGTTCGCCGCCGACCGGCAGATCCCCCGCGAGGCGATTCACCAGGTCGGCATCGACCGCCGCGAACGCCGCGACAACGCCGCGTCCCCCACGACGGTGGAACCGACCGCCGCGGTGGTCGAACCCGCCGACGCGATCGTGGAGCCGACCGAGACGATCAGCGCCGCCACCGGCACCTTCGAGCTCGATGACACGCTCGCCCACGGATTGCGTGCCGCAGGCGACGTTCGCCCACTGCACAAGTTCAATCCCCACGGCACGCGGCCGCAACAGCAGCAGCACATCGACCCGACACGGCAGTACGAAGCCGAATACGGAGGTGGATACGAGGAAGACGGCCGCGCCGTCTGACCGCGTCTCCAGCCTCGACACCACCGGTGGGGCAGGACCCGACGGTCCTGCCCCACCACACCACCGACCAGGGGGAACCTGTGACACCACGCAAGACCGAAGCCGAAGCCCGCGCCGCCGTCGCCGCGATGGAACCGATCATGGCCATCGAAGGCCGCGAGATGAGCGACGCCGACAAGGAACTGCTGGTCGAACTGATCCAAGGCACCACGACCATCGACGAAGTCACCAAGATCATGGCTCGCGAAGCCGGCTACGAGATCGACTGACATGGCCCCGCGCTACTCCCGCGAATGGCTCGACTACTTCATCCCCGACACGGTCGACTGGCACCCGGACGGAATGCCCGACACCAGCCGCGCCGTGATGAAAAGCCTGGTCCTGCGATCGGACAAATGGCCGCACGGCATCCCCGACGCCGACCTGCTGCACCGCACCGAAGGCGTCATCAGCTACATGCGCATGCAGGAGCTGGCCGACGATCCGATCCCCGGCCGGTTCGACCTGCCACACTTCCAACGCATCCATCACCACCTGTTCCAGGACGTCTACCCCTGGGCCGGGCAACTGCGCACCGCACCACGGGACTGGCCGATGGTCAAGATGGGGCCGGACGTCGCGGCCGTGCGCAACGGTCAGCGCCGGGTCACCGAGATCCCGCATTCGTACTTCAAGGCCCGCGACGTCCCCGAGGCCAGCGCCCTGGTTCTCGATCGCATCGCCGCCAAGGACAACCTCCGCGGACTCGGACGAGAACAGTTCCTCGACGAGCTGACGAAAGTGTGGGTGCGGATCAATCACGTTCACAGCTTTCGCGAGGGCAACACCCGAAGCCAATTCGCGTTCTTCCGGCAGCTGTGCACCGAGGCCGGCTACACCCTTCACACCGACCGCTTCATCGCCGTCAAGAAAGCCGACCTCACCCACAACCCTCTGCTCGGAGACCTCCGCGAGCAATTCGTCTGGGGGCGCTTCGAGTACATGCAGACCGGCGACACCCGCCTGATGCGCGAAGTACTCGACATGGCGATCATCGACGCCGGCGACCCGCTGCCCGTCGGTCCGATCATCGACCACGGCGTCGATCTGCGCGCCCTTGCCGCCGCGACCCTCGGCCACCCCCGATCACCACGAGCGATGGTCGACAGCGCACCCTCACCTGATGGAGACCCCACGAACGCCGTCGTCACCGAACCCGGTCGCACCCACCAGCAAGGCCGTGGCCTCGGCTTCTGATCGAGGTGCACGGAATTCAGTGGTCCAGCTCGAGGCCGGAACCCCGCCGGTGGCCGTGGTCGGGGTTCGGTGCACCGTCGCCCAGGATCGATGTCGCCCGCCGAGGAGGGGCTGTCGACGCCGCAGACAAGGGGGCGAGTCGTCTGTTACGTCCTTCGGGCGTGTTCGAATCCTACTGGATGACTTAGGTGTTCGATCCGTATGGGCCGAGGGAGCCGGGCGCCGGTGGTGTGGCCGGATCGGCGACGTAGCGCCGGATCAGGGCGGCGAGCCGGGCCGGCACCATCGTCAGTCCCTCGATCTGCTGGTGCCGCTCGATCATCGCGACGAGATCGTAGAGCGCGCGAGCGGCGTCGCCTCGCGCGCCTTTCCGGACGGTGTCGAGCTTCCACCCGGCCAGGTCGTTGCGGTGCTCGAACACGATCGTCATCAGTGCACACAGGTCCCCGACGTCCTTCGCGGCGAGGCGAGAGCGCCAGGCGAGCGCCTTGAGGACGACGGCCGCCTCGACGTCGGGGACCGGCACGTCGAAGACCACCGTGTCGTCGGTGGTCAAGCGCGCATGGACCCGCACCTCGAGCGGCTCGGACGACAGGGCCAAATGCAGCCCGGGTATGGCATCGAAACCGCGACCGTCGTGCTCGACCCTCTCCCACCGTCGGCCGCTGGTGCTGGGCACCAGCAGGTCGACGGCCAGGGTTCCCTCGGAGCCCGAGGATGCTTCGTAGTGGTTGCCCCGCACGCGGCGGTACCCGCGTCGCACGAGGGCTTCGTGCAGGTCGGCGCCGGCGGCGACCACGGGGTCCATGCCGGCATCGGCGTCGGCGGTGACGCGGGCACTCTGTTCGGCGGTGGGGTAGACCCGGCCGAGAAGGTGCACCATGTGCCCGCCGATGACCCGGTAGTTGCTGCCGTGGGCGGCGGCGGCGAGATCCGCCAACGCGCGCAGGCCCCGATCGGCGGCGTTCGACGCTGCGAGGAGGTGTACCTCAGCCACGGAAGGTGCCCTCCTCGATCGCTCTGCGCAGGTGCCCGGCGGCATCGCGGGCGTCGGGTCCGGAGCTGCGTAGCACATCGTGCGTCGCGATCACCGGATCGACCAGGATCACCGGCGCGTCGGACACCATACGGGCGGTGCGCCACAGCGTCGGATCGGCGGGGACGATCACCTCGAGGGTGTGTGCGCCGGCGGTCGCGGGAGTGAACCCGGCCGCGGTGAAGTCGAGGAACTGCGGGACGTAGAGCACCGCCCGGGTCGGCAGCCGCCACGGCGCGTACACATCGGCGGCCACGTCGCCGCTCTGCAGCACAGGAACGCCGATCTCCGAACAGAATCGGGCCGCGTCGGTGGCCTGCCGGAGCACCGGATCGAGCCCGTACCAGTACGTCGAGGCGCCGCCGGGGCCGGGATATTCGGTCAGGTGCTCGTCGAGCAGTTCGCTGCGGGGCTCGGCGATCCATCCGCCGGATCTGCGGTGCAGGTGCCGGCTCTGCCGCACCGCCAGGGAGACGGCCTGCTGGGTGACCTTGAGGGCGGCGGCCAGGTTCGGCTGGGTTATCGGGTGCTCGGCCAGCAGCAGCGCCCGCTCGGTCGCCCATCGGATCCACGGTTTGCGGCCGCGGCCGGGGCGGACGGGCGGGGTCGGCGCCGGTGCGGGGGCCGGTACGTCGTAGCGGGTGCCGAGGACGATGAGCAGCTCTTCGTCGGGTGCGATCACATCGACCGCGCCGTCGTGGGCGAGAGCCCGCAGGTGCGCGGTGGTGCGGGGGGTCACCACCAGCAGGCGGGACTCGGGATGCTTGCTGCGGAGCTTCGCGAGGAGGTGTGGGGTGGGGGGTCGCGGCTGCACCGTGACGTGCGCGGCGACCTCACGGCCGTCGGGGAGGACCAGGTCCAGACCGTCCAACGAGCCCGCCACGATGCGGGTATCGGTGCGCCGCAGCAGGTGCAGGGCGTCCGAGAGGGCATGGGATGCCGCGTCCATCTCCTCCGCCCTTTTGTCGTCTACCAGCACATACAAGTATATGCGGCAATCAATGTTTTAGCTTGTGCAGGGGGAGGGTGGCGGCCACTGCTCACCACGGGGACGACGCTGGTGCGCACCCCTGCGGCACGCGTGACCCGGCCGTACCGATAAGCCCATCCGTGGACGGTGTCCTGGGGGTCAGGGGCCGATCACCGTGCGGGCGGTGGCAGCGACCGCGGGACGGGGACCGGTGAGTCGGCCGTGGCGGGTGGTGCCCGCGAGAAGTTCGAGGACGTCGAGGGTGGGGCTGGCGACGGCCGGAGCGAGCGACGGGCGGCCGTCGACGCGCCACCCCAGTGCCAGCAGCACAGCGCGGATCTCGGTGTGCCAGTGTTCGGCCGGGAGGCCGCTGGCGACGACCGCCAGGGCCGACCAGCCGGCGTGCCGGTCGAACTCGGTCCTGCCCACCGGCAGCCGGGACACGATGTGCTGCCACAGCGCCAGGGGCCGGTCCCGGTGTCGACGGGCGAGCGTGGTCGGTGTCAGCCGACCGTGTCGGACACGGAGCAGACCGAGTGCTCGCGCGCTGGTGCGCAGCTGGGCGAGCGGCCAGGTCAGGTCCTCGCGGTTCGCCTTGCCGATCCACCATCCGGTCAGACCGGTCCGGTCGGCGAGGTGCTCGACCAGTGTCGGCGGGAGGTAGCCGGCGCTGGTCAGCCGCACCCCGTCGCCGATCAGGTCGAGCAGCACGCGATACGGCTCGAGCAGGTGTGCGGCGTCGGCCTCGCCCACCTCGACCACCGGGTGCGCGGCCGAGCGTGCCAACAGCTGCGTCAGCGTCGGGTCGCCGTGGCGTTCGAGGTGGGCGCGCAGCGCCGCCAGCTCCTCGGCCACCGGCACCGGCGCGGCCATCGCCGCCGCAACAGCGGCGGTGGCGTCGGCGGGATCGAACCGGTCGGGATGCCAGCCCAGTGGCAGCCAGCCGCGAGCGTGGTCGAGGTCGTCGAACGGCGGCGGGACCGACGACGGGTCGCACCCGCCCCGCACCCACGCCGCCAGCTCCGCGTACCCCCACATGCCCCCGCAATCCTCGGGCGGACAGGCCATCCGACCGGCAGTACAGCGCACCGCGGTGGGCGGTTCGTCGAGGACCGCCTCCACCGCAAGCACGTGGTCCCAGCCGTCACCGAAGTCGTATTCGTACCACAGGCGATCCCCGGTGCCGGTCAGCAGCTGATCGAGCCGGACCGTCGATTCGAGCACGCCGTCGTCGCCGTCCTCGACGTCGAACGCGGTGACGAAGTGCGGGGACCGGGGATCGCTCCCGGTGCGGAAGCGGTGCAGGTGGCCGTCGAGCCACCCCATCGCGGCCTGGATCACCACGTGCACCCGGTCGAGGGTCAGATCGCCGGGCAGCTCGAGGCGCCGCCACACCGGCGGCTTGGCACCGACCAGATCGAGCCGGACCCGGAAGCCGCGAAGGCGGGCCGGTGCCTCACCGACCACAGGGTCCGGGGTGCCCAGCATGTCGTCGAGCCACGCCGCCGCACCGTCGGCGCGGATCGCGTCCACCATCGCCTGGTGTTGCTGCGGGGGCAACGCGGCCATCAGCTGTTCGGCGCGCCGGCGGGCATCGTCTGAGGTCGCCACGACCACCAGTGAACCATCGATCGTGAGCGGCCTGCCGAGGCGACCGGCCGTCGAAGCGAAGTGCCCTGCCCGTCACCGGGATCGGTCTCGGCGCACAGCAGTGCCTCCTTCTCGTACGCCTCCTGGCCGTACCTGCCCCGCAGCGCGTCACCGATCGCCAGGGACCGCTCGTACCGCGAGCGTCTCTGTTGGTCGAGCAGCGAATGCCCCGAGACAGCCTTCCGAGGACGATCGCGTAGCGCACGTTCTCGCTGTGTGCACTGCACGTGGTGATCGTGTCCCGCACGCACGCACCACGGCGCGTTGCACTTGTGCTCGCACACCACGTTCGGCTCGAGAGGTCCGTGCATCAGCTCCACCGAGAAGCGATGCACCAGCAGCGTTCGTTGCCGATTCGCGCGTTGGAAGTTGAAAAGTCCGTACCCCCCGGGCGCACCGATCGCACCGACCCAGTACCAGTACGTCGGTGACTTGACGACCTTCGCCCAGAACGCTGCGACGTTCGCCGTCGACGACTGCAACGAGTTGTCCACCACCCGCACCCGCCGCGGTTGATCCGACGGCTCTGGAGCGACGTACCCGACCTCGGCATCCGGGAACCCGAAGTCGAGCGACGGCTCGCCGGGGCGCTCATGACAGGCGCAACGTCATGACGCCGCGGTCACCGGCTGCGTGTCGTCGGCAACAGGCGCCGGGGCCGGCGCGGCCGTGGCGGGCGAGGCGGCAGTGCCGGAGCCATCCAGGTCGTCCTTCGCCTGCTCGATGATCATCTTCGCCTCCCGCTGGCTGACGCCGAGCAGCGGCGCAAGTTCGGCGGCCGACGCGTTCTCGCTGAACTCCACGATCGCGAGTGCGTACCTGCGCAGCAGCGACGACTCCTGCCCCTGCTCTTCCGGCGTCAGGTGCGCGCCGGCCGACTCTGCTTCGGCCTGCACCGCCTCGATCTTGGCGGCGTACTCCGCTTGGATTTTCTGGATGCGGCGATCTCGTGCCTTCTCCAGCTGCTCGATCTTGCGCTGCGGTGCCGCAGAGCGTGATTCGACCACCGCGTCGAGCTTCGCCAGTTGCGCCGCCGCGTCATGGATTGGAGTTGCCAACGATTCGAGTTCGGCCTGGCGTGCGAGGAACCGCTCTTTCTCGCGCCGGAGGTTCTCGCGCACGTTCGGGGTGGTGTGCGGGCGCAGGGAGCGGCGCGCTGCCGCCTTCGAAGACGTGGCCATGGCCCGGGAGTGTATCGGCTCGCCGCGGTTCCGGACGGCTTCACACTCGGCAGCTGTGTCGTCGTGTCAATTCACAACTCTGGTCTCTCTTCCCGCCGGACCCCTCCCCTATTGCCCCCGTCGGCAGTCCCGTCACGTGCCCAGAACCGTCGAGGTTCTGGGCACGTTGGGGCTGACCTGTGGTCAGCCCCAAAACTTCTACACACCTCATGCACTAAAGCTGCCACGTGGCATGATCACCTCCCGTGATGACCGTCCACAAGCTCCAAGCGGGGGACGGCTATGTCTATCTGACCAAGCATGTCGCGGCTGGGGATGCGACCGAGACCCGCAAGGCGGATGCGGTCGACTATTACGTCGCCAAGGGCACCCCACCGGGGGTGTGGTGCGGCAAGTTGGCAAAGAAGGTCGGTGTCGAGGTCGGCACCGAAGTCACCGAGGATGCGATGCGTTCGGTGTTCGGCGCCGCCCGTACCCCAAATGCTTTCGCGACCCGCCCGGGGAAGGGGTCGCCCCTGCAAGAACGCCTCGACTGGTCCGCAAGCACCGCTCTCGGGCGGGCGTTTTCGTGGTTCGAGAACAGCCAGGAGTACGTCAACGACGTCGAGGACCTGTGCAGCGCGTACAAGGGTCGGCACGGCGAGTACCCGGATGCAGAGACCAAGAAGGCGATCCAGTTCGCCACCGCCCGCAAGCACCTGCAGCGCTCGAACGGTGAGCGCGCCGACCTGCTCGGTGACGACGAGATCTGGACGTTCGTCGCCGAGCAGTACAACAAGGCCCGTCAGCCGGTGGCCGGCTACGACCTGGTGTTCACCCCGATGAAGTCGATCTCGTTGCTGTGGGGTCTCGGGGACGAGAAGGTCAAGGCCGCGGTCGAAGAAGCGCACAGGCAGGCCGTGGACGAAGCATTGGCCTGGATCGAAGATCAGGTGATCTACACCCGCCGCGGTAAGGGCGGCGAGCGCAAGATCAAGGCCGAAGGGCTGTTGATCGCCCGGTTCGATCACTTCGACAATCGCGCTGCGGACCCGAACCTGCACACCCACAGCGCGGTGCTCAATCGTGTCTATGCCGAGGGCCGCTGGACCACCATCGACGGCTCGGTTCTCTACAAGGCGAACGTCGCGGCGTCGGAGAAGTACAACACCCGGGTGGCCGATCTGGTGGCCCGCAAGCTCGGGGTCACCTTTGCCCCGAGAGCGGATACGCCGGTCGGCAAGCAACCGGTCTACGAGGTAGACGGCATCCCTCTGTCACTCATCGAGGAGTTCTCCCGCCGGGCGGCGATCGAGGCACGCCAGGAAGAGCTGGCCCGCGAGTACAAGACCCGCTACGGCAAGAATCCGCCGAAGAAGGTGCAGTACGCCCACGCGCAACAGGCCACCCTCGACACCCGCAACGCCAAGAATCCCCCCCGCTCCCTGGCCGAGTTGCGGGCCGAATGGCGTGAGCGGGCCGAGGCGATTCTCGCCGGGAACAATCCCGCAGAGCTGGTCGACTCCGTCCGCAGTGCGCGTGATCGCCGCCCGAAACTGGCACCCGAGCAGGTGCCGATTCTGGTGAACGAGGTCGTCGACACGCTCTCGCACAAGGTCGGGTCGTGGACGGTGTTCTCGGTGACCGCCGAGATCGAGAGGCGACTGCGAGAGTTCAGTTTCGCCGATGACGAGCAGCTGCACGTCATTCACGATGACGCGCTCGAACTCGCCCTGCGCGACTACTGCCTGCCCGTCGACGTCGAGGAATACCACCTGCCCGAGCGGATCAGCGACCGCGTCGAGCGGGGGCGGCGGCGCAGTCTGCTGGTCGATCGCGCGCAGATGCGCTACACCGCTCAGTCGGTTCTCGACGCCGAGGACTTCATGCGCCGGCAGGCCGACATCGGCGACGTGCACACCGTGGCCGAGCGGATCATCCGCCGCACGTTGCGCCGGATCGAGCAGGCGAACGGGCACGAGCTCGGTGCCGATCAGCTCGCGCTGATCACGCACTTCCTCACCGCCCGCACGCGTGTGGCCGTGGCGGTCGGTGCGGCCGGTGCCGGCAAGACCACCGCGGCCACCGTGATCGCCCGGGCCTGGGAAGCGGTCAACGGCAACGTCATCGCCCTGGGGCCGTCGGCCCGGGCCGCCGAGGTGCTCGGGGAGGAGATTGCGGTGGAGGGACGCACCATCGCCGATGTGCTCACCCGCCACCGTGTCGGCATCCCGACCGGCATCGGCAGGGGTGATCTTCTGCTGGTGGACGAGGCGGGCATGGCCTCGGCCCGCGACCTGGCGGACCTGACGCGCATCGCCACCGAGGCCGGGGCGGTGGTGCGTTTGTTGGGTGATCCGCAGCAGCTCGCCTCCGTCGAAGCCGGTGGTGTGTTGCGGGATCTGGCCGATCGCACCAATGCCCCGTTCCTGCGCAAGGTCCACCGGTTCGCCACCGACGGCGAGGCCGAGGCGAGCCTGCGGTTGCGCACGGGCGATGTGTCGGTGCTCGAGTGGTACGACGAGAACAATCGCATCCGGCAGGGCATGGCGCACGAGTTGGCCGATCTGGTCTTCGCCGCCTACGTCGCCGATGTCGAGGCCGGGCAGGTTGCGTTGATGGTCGCCCCGACCAACGATCTGGTGCGCCAGCTCAACGAGAAGGCCGCCGCCTACTACCGCGCCAATGGCACCGTCACCGGCCCCGGCATCGTCCTGGCCGACGGTCTCGAGGCCGCGGTCGGGGACGTGGTGGTCACACGGAAGAACAATTCCAAGTACGTCGTGAAGGACTCCGACGGCAAGAAGGCCGGTCGGGTGAAGAACGGCGATTTGTGGACCGTGGCCGCAATCGGCACCGACGGCTCGCTGCGGCTGCGCAACAACATCAGCGGCGGCCAGGTCACCGTCGCCGCCGACTACATCACCGACAACGTGCAACTCGGGTACGCGACCACGGTGCACCGCTCGCAGGGCATGACGGTGGGAAGCTGCCACGTGCTCGCCGGGGCGAACATGGACCGGCAGTCGCTGTACGTGGCGCTCAGCCGCGGCAAGAACACCAACATCGTCTATGCCGCGCACGACGAGCTGCCCGACTGGGATTTCGAACATCACCCCGACGAGCATCCCGGCGCGATGGGTCTGCTGGCGAAGATCATCGCCCGCGACGGCTCGCAGCGCACCGTGCATCAGATGATCGAAGACGAACAGCGCAAGGCCGCGTCCTGGTCGACGATCACCAACAGCTACATGTTGGCCCTCGGGGAGCTGTACGAGGACTACACCGAGCAGCTGCTCAGCCGGATCCTCACCGACGAGCAGTTCGGCTGGGTGCACAGCCTCGGCGGATGGGATCAGATCGTCACCTCCGTCGCCCAGTCGGAAACCTTCGGCTGGGACACCGAGGCCCTGCTGCGCCAGGCAGCGTCGGTGATGAGCGCCGAAGGCAAGGCCGGCCGGATCGACACCGACCGCAACTCCCCCGGCCGGGTCATCGCCCGCGCCCTGAAAGAGCGCATCGATGCCGAGGACGCAGCGCAGCTGCCACGCCGCCGCACCGACGCGGTGGCCGCCTACCGCGTGCCCGCGTTGACCGAGGCCGCGGCCGAAGCGGATCCGATCCTCGCCGCCTACGCCCGCTCGTGCGAGCAGCAGATGCACGCGTTCATCGACTCCTACACCACCACCGCACTCGAACGCAGCGCCCCGTGGATCGTCGCCGTCGGCCAGCGGGGAACGGACCCCCGTCGGGTGCGCCTGTGGGAGTCCACGGTGCGGGAGATCGCGATCTCGCGGGTGCTCGCCCACGCACCCGACGACGAGAACGACCCGATGGCACACATCCGCGAAGCCCGGAAGACAGCCCTCACCGCGACCATCGAACGGTTGCACCGACCCGAACACACCATCGACGAGGTGGTCGGCCCGTACGCCCGCTACACCGACGCCGAACTGCATTCGGCACGGGCGCTCAGCCAAGGCCGGCTCACCGAAGACGCGATGCTGCTGTCGCTGGCCAAGGACGAGCTCGACCGGGCACGAGGCGAGGCGTCCGCTCTCGGAGCCGTCGAACGGTCCCTGGCGCAGGTCGAGATCGACGAACGCAACATCGCGGCGGTGCGCGATGCCCGCGCCCGCCTCGACGCCCTGACCCGTTCCCCGCAGGCCACCGAACAGCAGATCGATGCCGCTCGCGCCGCCGTGGCCGCAGCCGAACAGGTGGCACCACTCGAGCGTCGCTGGGCCGTGATCGAACGCGGCGCCCAGCACTACCGGGCTGCCGAAGCTGCCAAGGCCCGCGCCCGCGCCACCGACGAGCGGGCCCTCGGCCGGATCACCGACCGCATCACCCGACTCGAAGAATCGATCACCGCCGAACGCACCATCCTCGGCCAGATCGACGCCGAACTCGCCCGCCGCAACGCCGGCGGAACCGACTTCACCGGCGGCCACGAGCCGCGACGGACACAGGCGGCCTCGGCAGCGAACGCCCCTATCGACCGCGACCCGCTCGAACACGACAACGGTCCAGAACGGGAACTGTAAGCCCGCCGGCTACGACCCCCGACCCCGAATGGCACAAGGAGAAGGACGATGGCGGACAACGACCAGAAGCGACGGTTTCTGCGCAACCGCGGACGGTCGGCCCACCCCACCGACGCCTCGATTCCGCCGTTCTCGGAGACCGTGGCTCCGGCCGGTGTGCCGGCGGTGCCGCAGCGCAGGCCGGCCAGGGCGCAGGCCACCCAGGACGTTGTCGACCTCGTGGGTTTTCTCCGTGCAGCGGAGAATCGACGCGCTCAGGGCCGGCCGGCACCCACACCGAAGTCGATGCGCGACGTTCTCGGTGCGTTCCGTGGACAGCCCGCGCAGCAGACCTCCATCCAGGTTCTGGCAGCGGCAGCGACCACTCGACACCTGGGCGCGCAGGCGCAGAACACCCGCAGGTGGGAGCGGTTGGCGCAGGAGAATGCTGCGCGACTCGAAGCGCTGCGAGCACAGCAGTACCGGCAAGAACAGCAGCGGTACGTGCAGGTGCAGATGCGCCCGGACGAGATCGACCGGCTCATTGCCGAGCGACAGGCTGCCGACCGGGACGCCGACAAGCGTGTCTTCGACGCCGCTGCGGCGGTCGCGTTGAGCTACGTCGCGGCCAAGAGTGTGCCGTCGTTCGACAAGCTCGCCGACCTGTCCGCCCAGCACCTCGAGGTGGTCGAACCCACCGCGGACGTGCCGGCCTCAGTGGCCGAAGCCTTCGCCCGCGCTGCCGACGCCGACACCGTAGAGATGAACTTCGACAAGGACGCGGACGGTTCGCTCGCGCCCGGCGGCCCCGATGCACGCACCGAACCGGTGGTCGACGGCCACGAAGCGGATGTGTCCGACCAGCTCGAACGGGTCGAAGCGCCCGCACCCACGGACCGTGGGGATCTGGGCAGGATCGGGGCGGTGCTCGAGTCCGCCGGCCGGGGTCTGGCCACCGCGGTCGGCCCGATCAACGGTGACGACGAAGTCGCCCCTCCCCTGTCTCCGGTCAACCTGAACCAGCTCAGTCAGGAACTGCTCGATGCGATCGGTGCTGCGATGAGCAGTCACCCCCGGTCGGTGGCCGAGATGCTCAACATCGAACGCCGACCCGACCACACCAACGAGGCCGCGTTTGTTCCCGCGATGGGTATCGAACACAGCCAGGAAGCAACACTCAGTTGCTGATCGTGATGGCTATGCCGTGCCGGGCAGATCCGGAACCGAGGGCAGGACTGCGCGAGCCTGATTGGATCGCTCAGCGAGTGCCATCAATCTGTAGAGGAAGTGGCCGCTACGAGTCTGAGCATCTCGCTCTCCAGAATGGCCACGGCTTCGCCTTCGCGCGCGTTGGAGTCCATGTGCGCTCCTATTCGGAGAAAGGACGCTCCGGTGTCCTGTGGCGGCGGGGAGCTCAGACCTGCTTCGGCACACCGAGGTGGACATGAAACGGCTGTACAGTCCACCTATCATGGGAAGGGCCAGGGCCGAGTGTGGGAAGTCAGAGTAGGGGTGGGACAGATGAGCGTCGTCACGCCGAAGACCCTGCGTCAACAGCTCGTGCAGTCCGCGGTCCTGGACAAGATCGTGACCAGCGGCATCTCGATCGACACCGAACCCGTGCGCCGCAGCCTCCAGACGATCCGCCGACAGGTCAACCGCAGTCCGCTGATGGACCGCTACATCGATCGCTGGGACAGGATCGTCCGCGACAACGATATCGACGGTATCCGCAAGATCGTTGAGTCGGACGATGACACCAGCCGGGAGATGCGGAATCTGTCCCCGCTGTCGGTGCTGCTCAGCGAGGACGAACGCCGACGCGTGCTCACCGAGTTCGGAACCCGGTTCAAAGCCGGCACGACACGGTGAATCGGGAAGAACTCGGTCGCGCGATCAAAGCTGCGTGCGCCAATCTCGACGAGCCTCGTGTGATCGTCCTCGGCTCTCAATCAATCCTCGGTAGCTTCGATACCGATGAGCTGCCCCCTGCGACCTTCCTGTCCCGTGAAGTCGATATCCTGCCGTTGAGTGGGATCACGGACCCGCCCTCGGTCGAGGACAAACTTCTGTTGCTCGATGCCCGGCTCGGCGAGGACTCCCCTTTCCACACTGCCTTCGGTTTCTACGTCGAAGGTATCCACAAGGACGTCGTGGTCCTGCCGACGAACTGGGACAATCGGCTCGTCCACTTCGTTGTCGACGACGACGCATCCAGCCTGTACGGCCGGGCCGGGCTGTGTCTGGACCCGGTGGATCTGTGTGTGGCCAAGACGATCGCCGGTAGAGAAAAGGACTACGAGTTCGTCGCGGCACTTGTAGCGGAACAACTCGTCACGGCCGCCGACATCCAGGCCCGGATAGCCGGCGGCATCGACTGGCCGCCGACCTACACCGAAAACAAGGAACGGTCCCTTGCCAGGGCTCAGAGCTGGCTGGACTATCTGTCGAGTTCGGCTGCGGTGCGTCCCGACGGAGGCGCCACCACACCCATGTCACCGCCGACGGCTGGACCCGACATCACTGCTGCACTCCTCGGGCATCCGCGCCCGATCAAGCAGATGTTGAGTCGAAGGACCCGAGAGCCGAACAGCGCGGGACCGGAGCTTCCCGATGACGGCCCTGTACGAGAGGCAGGGCCCGACCTGTCGCGTTGACGGCCTCGCCGTCGGCGAGGCAGCTGTGTTCGGCATCGACCGTATCCATGAGATGCAGCACGAAGGAACGACATACGCTCGATCCTGCTCTCATCACTCATCGTTCGTTCTGCCTCGAGAGTGCGTCGAGGACCGTTGGCGGTACGGGATCGGAGGGCATGGCCGGCCAGCCCATGAAGCTGCGGTCGGCTTTGGCGTTGGCCATCGGTCCGGTGTCGCCGTCGAGGATGACCCGCAGGTGGGGTTCGAGGTGCTGTATCCACCAGGAGGACATGGCGGACATCGAGTCCGAGGCGCGTGCTTCTTCCCATGCCTGGTGCAGTGCGGCCAGTCGGGCGAGGACCTCGGGGTAGGCCCACCACCGCGGGTCCCAGGACATGCCGCCGTCGTTGTCGCTGATGCGGCGGCGGATCACCGGCAGGAAGAACCCTTCGACGAACTCGACGACATTGGCGAAGGCCGGCTCGATGATCGCTTCCTCGGTGTCGTCGGGCTCGTCCTGGTAGTCCTGCGCGACAGTGTCGTCGTACGCGTCGCTGTCGGGTGCTTCGTTGTTTGTGTCCCACGCCTGGGATGCGGCGGTGTCGAGGGCAACCATGATGTCAGTCCTTCGTCAGAAATTCGGAGTGGAAGAGCGCGTGGGCGCGAGATTCGGTGGTGGGCTCGGGGCCGGTGACCGTCGGTGGCTCGCCTGCGCAGTGTTTGTCCAGCAGCACCGTGGCCACGGGTTCGGGCTGGTCGGTGTATCCGACCGGCAGCGCTTTCTGCCCCGCTGCGGCGAGCTGGTTGCTCTCGCGCTGGGACTGGCGGATCGCCTCGGCGAACGGTAAGTCGCCCCAGAAGGCTTTGCGGACCAGGATCGGGGTGGCGCCACCGATCGTGACGAGGGCGCGGGTTTTCGGTAGTGCTCGCAGGTCCCGCTTTTCGAAGATGGTTTCCTTCTGCCAGCTGCTCGACACGCTCGCCTGACCGCCCGGGAAGAAGCCGGCGGGGCGACTGCGGGATTCGGTGTCGACGTAGTGGGTGCCGACGGCATCGACCAGGCCGGACAGGAAGGCGTCGTCTTCGACGTTGCCGCCGTACCAGATCACGCTGCACGCATCGACCATGGCTTTGAACGCTTCGCGGCCCCAGACCTTCTCCCCTTGGGAGGGGGACTGGAAGAAGGTGATGAGGATGATGCCGCGGCCGCCGAAGTGTGAGTACCAGCGGGGCAGGTCTTCGAGCTTGCAGATGTTGGCGGCCTCGTCGAGCACCGCCGTCAGCGGGAGCGGCATCCGTTCCGATTGCTGCTGCTCGGAGTATTCCTCGGCGCAGGTGAGGATCTGGCCGACCAGGGCACTCGAGATCGCCGAGGACGAGCCGGGCCCGTCCTTCGACATCGCGTACATCGTGTCGGTGCGCTTGACGAACTCGTCGGCGAGGAATTCCGGCAGGTCGTGAACGCGGCGGCCGGGGGTGACGGTGACCTGGCCGTTCGTGTCGGTGCCGATGACCACCCGGCGGTTCGGCAGGACCGCGTCGGCGTAGCGAGGTTCGTCCAACGGGGACAAAAAGCGGCGGGCCATGTCGTAGAAGCCGTCGCGTTGCTTGGCGTTGACGGCCTGCTTGCCGCGCATCGTACGGGCGAGTTCCGGGTAGCCGTACTGCTCGAGCACCGCCGGGGGGATCTGCGATTGGGTGTGGGTCAGCCACTCGACCACATGTCGGATGTCCCCGCCGGCCAGGGCGGCGGCGAGCAGGTAGGAGGCGAACAGGTCCCGGGCGTTGCCGTCGAAGTAGGCATCGACCCGGGCACCGGCGTCGGTGGCGGCGGAGATGAAGTAGCCGCACACCGCCGCAGCGGAGGGCAGGTCGGTGACCGTGCGCAGCGGGTTGAACCAGAAACTCGCGCGCTGCTGCCGGTTACCGGTGCTCACCCCTTGCAGGTCGAACACCCATACCCGCCCGCTCTGGCGGCGGAGACCGACGGTGTGCGAGTACACATCGCCGCGGTTCGAGGCCACCAGCGCCGCTCCCGGGGCGTGGCAGATCGCCGGGATCGCGAAGCCGGCGGATTTGCCCATCCGGGCGCCGGCGAACGCGATCGCCACGAACTCCCAGGTCATCCGCACGGTGCGACCCCCGACCACGGTGTCACCGAGGGGGATACCGAGGTAGCCGGGATGATTTTTCGGGATCGCGGGGGCGAGCCGGTCGGTGGAGGCGGCGAGGTACGTCGGGTCGGCCTCGTCGACCTCCTTCGGGTCGACCATCGTGCGGGCGAGACGATCGATGCGCTTTTCGAACTGCTTGCCCTCGAGCGTCTCGAGGACCCCGAACCGGCGCAGCGCCCACCAGCCTGCCCCGGCGACCACCGCCAGCAGGACCAGCTCGACACCGAGGACGATGGTTGCCCCGGCCGGCCAGCTCGTCGCCCCCAGTGCCAGAGCGAACAGCAGGCCGATCGGATTCCAGGTGGGGCGGTTTCCCCCGCCGGTGTTGTAGGCGATCGTCGGCAGGTACGCCACGACCACCAGGACGGGAAGTGCCTTGAGGAACATCTCGTCGGCGCCCGAGGAGGTGCGGGGCCGGTCGCGTCGCGTCTGTGCCATGGTCGTGCGCCTCTTCTACTGCTGGTATCGGTAGCCGGTCAGTCGCCACCCGTCGTCGGTGCGGACGGTGGTGGTGCGCCAGGTCTGGGGTGTCAGGCGGGTGCTGCGCCCGCTCGCGTGCAGCACCGTCTGGGTGCAGGTCACGTCGATGACGAGGGTGCGCATCCCGGCCGGTGCGGCCGGGGTCGACTCGGCCCGCACACAGGTCGCGGCCACCGCGTCCTTCGACGCCGCCCACTGCTGCCAGTCCGCATCCGGGCGCACCTCGGCACGGGTGCCGGATTCGGCGACGGCGAGCAGGTCCCCGCCGAGATACGCCTTCGCCCGGAGCAGCGCGTCGGCCTTGCTCTCATCGATCGCGGGCTGCCAGGACAGGATCATCCCCATGGCGGTGATCGCGGTCTGGTCGGCGCCCGTCTGCTGGGGCGAGAGCGACTCGATCACCTGGTGGTCGTCGCTGCCCTCATGCACGTGCTGGCCGTCGGGGGTGTCGCTGCCACAGCCCGCCAACGCGACGGCGGCCGCGGTGCACACCGCCGCGACGGTGATGCGTGTGATCCTCACGGGCGTACCACTTTTCACTGGTCGCTCATCGCCCGGTACTGCGGTTCGGCGGCGATGATCGTGTCGGCGTAGGGGCGGGTCTGGACCACGTAGTCGGTGTGCCCGGTCGGGAAGCCCCCGGAGGCCAGGACCGCGCCTTCGCCGGCGTTGTAGCCGGCCAGGTACAGCTCGGTGCGCCCGTTCGGTGCGGAGACCACCCCGTCTGCGATCGCGCCGTCGACGGTGGCGGCGATGGTGCACATGTAGTGGCCCTGGGCCATGACCGCATCGCCGATGCTGTTGGGATCGACCGTCCCGTCGCCGTCGTAGTCCTGGCCGTAGGACGCCCACGTGCCGGGCATGAATTGCGCCGGTCCCCTCGCCCCGGTCACCGACACCGGAGCGTCGGTGCCGTGGCGGAAGCCGTTCTCGGCGGCGAGCTGGGCGGCGAGCAGCGACGGTGTGATCTGCGGGCAGATCGACCCGGCCCGCTCGAGCCACACCGCGAACTCGTCCGGCACGGTGCCGTCGGCGAGCCGATCGCCCAGTCCCTCACCGGAGACGAGGCAGTCCGCGGCCGCGGCGGTGGCGTTGCCGCGGCCGCCGGGCAGCGCTCCCCACGACACCAACCTCTCGTCGGTGCCCTGACCCCGGACGCTGATGTGCACGTGGTCGTAGTGGTTCTGGGTTTCGCTGCCGCGGTCCTCCATCAGGCTCGGGGCACCCCCGACGGGGTAATAGGTCTGCCGCCAGATCACGTATTCGACATTGAAAGCATCCGCGTTGGCCAGGATGTAGTCGGTGATCTCGTCCCCGAGGGCCACCCCGTCGCCGGAGCGGTGGTGCGGGATCATCACATCGATGGCCCGGCCTTCGGTGTGGTCGGTGGCGTAGCCGCCGTCGGCGCGCCACCCGCCGATACCCGCGATCCGGTCGCCGAACGTCAGGTGGGCTGCGCGAGCGACCTTTTTTGCATCGACCTGTAGGCCCTGCTCGGAGCCGGCCGACGGCGGCAACGGCTGCGCCAGATTCCCCTGGGACGGGACCGGCGGCACCGGGGTGGTCGGCCCGGCCGAGGACTGTCCCGGGGCGGGGGCGGCTTCGTAGTACGGCAGCGGATCCACCGCTTCGGTGCCCCAGCCGCCGGGCCAGAGTTCCCAGTGCAGGTGCGGGCCGGTCGACTGGCCCCGGTTGCCGAGGGTGGCGATCTGCTGACCGGCGCGGACCTGCTCACCGACTTCGACGGTGTAGGTGTCGATGTGTCCGTACACGGTGGACACCAACTGCCCACCCTGCACATGGTCGAGGACCACCCACTGCCCGAACCCGCTGGCGGGGCCGGCATGGCGCACCACCGCGTCGGCCGAGGCATAGATGGGGGTGCCGACGGCGCCGGCCAGGTCGATGCCCTGATGCTGGGTCCCCCACCGCTCACCGAACCTGGAGGTGAGGGTGACCGCGGAGGGATCGACCGGCTTGAGGAACGAGCCCCTCGGGGCGAGCCGGTCCCCCGACCCCACACCCGAACCGGGGCCGAGGCAGGTCGTGCCGTTCTCGCGGTCTTCCTCGTCCGCAATTCCCATCACCAGCACGAGGAGCAGGAAGAACGGAATGAGCGTAAGCGCCAGGATCAGCGCGATCAGCCCGGTGCCCCCCTTGCCTGTCACCGCAGACTCAGACCCTCGACCACGACCCCGTGCGTGCGCGCCAACGCCCGGTTCAGCTCCTGCGCCAGCGCCAGCTCCGCTTCCAACGCGGCGACATCGCGTTCGGTGCGGCGCGGGCGACGGCCGGAGCGGTTGACCCAGCCCCGCACCGTCGTCTCGGCCACATCCAGCTGCGCCGCGGCGGCTCGCGTCGCGGCGGTGAAGCTGTCCCCGGCCTGCATGCGCTGAAGGACCGCCTCGATCGCGGCCTCACGGGTGAGGTCATCGACCAGGGTGTACCGGCGAGTGCCGGGACGGCCACGCCGGCTCATGCTGCGAACTCCGTGCCCCGGTCTTCGTCGGCGGCCCGCAGACGGGCATCGGTGTCGTGAATCCCGGAGTCCTTCTCCGCCTGGGGCACCCACACCTTGAACGGGGTGCCGGGTGTCGCGCCCTCGCCGAGCTTGAGCAGAAAATGCCCGACTCCGGCCGCGGTGCGCGTGCCGTCCGCCACGCCGGGAGCACCGTCAGCCGAGGCCAGCGCCTTGCGGCGGGCTTGGCGCAGTGTCTTCTTCTCGTCCACCGAGGAGGTGGTGTCGTTGGCCCAGCCGGTGACCATCGCGCGTTCTGCCTGCGAGAACTTCATGAACTTACCGAGGCGGTCGAGTTCGGCCTCGGGGACCGGGCCGATGATCCGGGCGCGGGAGCGTTCGATCATGCCCAGCGCGCCGACCTTCTCGAAGTCCGCGAGCGAGTGGGTGACCAGCGTCATCGCCACGCCCATCGACCGCTGCAACCGCTGCACCGCGTCCAGGCGCGCCACCGCCGAGCTGCCGGTCTGGATCACCTGCCACACCTCGTCCAAGATGATGTGGGCCGCGATCGACTTCGCGCCGGGCACCTGGTTGTCGGCCAGGATGTGCGCCGCCTCCACCGCCGCGAACGCCTCGTTCCATCCGGCGAGCAGCACCGCAGCCCGCATCAATTCGTCCCCCGGCGGCACCGAGGACATGTCCAAATCGACCATCGGTTTGGTGAGGTCGATGCGCACGGTGCTGTGCCGGTTGAAGGTCTCCCCGAACCGGCCCTTGACCAACGCGCGCAGCGAGCGCAACAGCGGTTTGATCTGACCGCGGTATTCCTCGGCGGTGTCGGCCACCGCGTCGTCCCTCAGCTCCTCGGGGCCGGTCGAGATCAGCGTCAGCAGGTCCTCGATCCGGGCCGCGTGGTCGTTGTCGAACTGCGAGCCCGGTGCGTAGAGCAGCCGGATCGCCGAGGCGAGCAGGGTTTCCTCGAAGTCCTTGAGCGGGCCGCGGCGGACGATCTCGAGCAGCGCGCAGATCATGTTGAGCTGGCGGGCGTGCAGTGCGAACTCGGCCTTCTCCCGCTCCAGGGAGCCGGCGGGCAGCCTCACGATCGCATCGCCGATCGGGCCGCGGTCGAGCGGGTTGATCGCGCCGGTGCCGTAGCCGACCTCGCTGACCTGCCCGCCGACCTGCTCGGCGAGCACCCGCAGGTCCGGCTTGACGTCGCCGGGCACGAGCACGAGCGTGCCGCGGGCGATGTCGCCGAGGGCGATGCGGCGCAGCAGGGTGGATTTGCCGAAGCCGTTGAGGGCGCAGATGAAACACGACGGGGCGGTGATCGCCTTCATCTTCCAGGCGTAGAGCGGATCGAACCCGACTGCGGCGCCGGTGGTCAGGTGCCGGCCGAGCGGGGTGCCCAGCAGCGGGGCCTTCGCGCCGACGATCCACGGGTAGATCCCGGCGACCTGCACACTCGTGCCGCGGTATTCGACCGGGGGCATCACCGTGGACATCCGTCCCCCGCCGGGGCCGTCGAATCCGCGGGCGTCGAGATCGGCGACCTGTCGGTCGAAGCCGTCGGTGTTGATTCGGGTCAACCGCTCCACCGTCGCCCGGCGACTGTACTGGCGGGTGACCAGGCTTTTCTTCCATGCCTTCTTGAGTCCGGTTGCGGTGGCGGCCTGCTCTTCGAGGCGGGAGAGCTCGTCGTCCGGCAGCAGAGTCTTGGCGATCTTCTCCGCTGTGAGCAGCCGCGACGATCTCGTGGCGTTGCGTGCACTCATGCCTATAGCCCTTTGCGTGTCAGTTGCTGAGGAAGCTGGGAATGGTGGTGTGGTCGGGGGCGAGGACCCCGACACCGAGGCAGGCCGCGAACGCTGCGGCCTGCCAGCACCAGGAGCGGCGGATCGTCAGCCGGCTCTGGCGCGAGAGGTCTTCGATGAGGGCGTCGATCTTCGGCACATCGGCGCTGCCGGCCGGTTCGGTGACGGTGATGAGCACCCCGAAGCGCACCATGCCCGCACCGCGGGCCTGCTCCATGCGGGCTTGCGAGGTGGCGGCGACCTCGATCTGCGACTTGGCCGAGGCGATCGAGCCGTTCTTGAGCGAGCCGCCGTGGGCCTCGGCCATCGCGTTGCGGTAGTCGCGGTCGGCGATGTCGGTGGCATCGCCGGCCGAATGCGGCCGGTAGAGCACCGACACCCGCTTGAGCGGCACCGCCTCGTTCGGCGCCAGCAGGCGCGCCAGCACCCGTTCGGTCACCGCGCCCTTGGGGGCCTCGCGCATCTCCCAGGTCACCGAGACTGCGCCGTCGTGGACGTATTTGCCGCCGTCCGGGCTTTCGTGGGCGGTGCGGGGACCGCAGTCCTCCCAGGTCAATCCGGTGCCGTCGCCGGAGTGCAGGCCGGTCTCCACGTCGACGAGCGAGGCCGGGTCGTAGGAGCGGCGCACGAACGCCATGATCTCGTCGGCGTCCATCGGTGAGCACGGCACCCCGGACCGTGCCGCGGCCGCGGTCAAGCCGGGCAGCCGGCGGCCGAGCTCGACGGCCTGCTCGGAGGGGTCCTGCCTGCGCTCGGTGGTCTTGGCCTCGAAGGTGAGCGCGATCCGCGCAGCCAGACGGATCCCGCCCGTGGTCAGCCCGGTGGCGAGCTGGTAGGCCGCGTCGCGGGCCAGCTGCGGGGCATCGGCGCGGGTGTTCTGGTGGACCGTCTCGTACAGCTCGATGCCGGTCTCGGGCAGGGTTTCGACGGTGGTGACCACCGCGAGGATGTCCGAGGTCTCCCCCGCCGCGGACAGGAACTGCGCCCAGTTGCCGACGTAGTGGTCGATCACGTCCTGATCGACGGCCTCCGCACCTTGCGGGTAGGCGTCGAACACGACCGTGTAGGCACCCCGGCTGGGCATGTGGATCATCCCGAAGGTGCGCCCGTCCGAATCGATGCCCTCGTACAGCTCGGTGTCGGCGAGCACCCCGGGCAGCCGGTACGCCCGGCCGGGAACGCGGGAGAACGTGCCCGAGGCGTAGGTGTGCTCACCGCGACGGCGGCCGCGCCAGAACTGCAGTCGCATCAGTGCCCTTTCGTAACCGGAACGCCCGTCACGGGAGATGACCAGGGGGATGAAGCACACGATCACCGGGATCGCCAGCAGCAACGACACCCGCAGGCCGAAGAACAGACCCGCGATGATGACGGTGGCTGCGGCGGCGATCGCGGCGATCGAGGTGCCGAAGGTGGCACCGAGCAGGCCCGTTTCGCGGGGTCGGCGCCAGTTGCCGTAGGTATGGAAAGTCGGTTCGCCGCTCATTGCTCGAATCCCCCTCGGTGGAATTGGTGGCCGGCCCCCGATGCGACAGGGGCAGCGGAGGCTGCGTTCTCCGGCGATCCCTCGCTGGGGGTTCCGGTCGCATTGCCACCGGGTTGCCCACCGGCTCCCCCACCAGAGGCACCCGAGGTGTTGCCCTGCGGAGTTCCTTGCTGATTGCCCGCCGGGCTTGCACCTGCGGCACCGAAGCCGACCGGGGCACCGGAGGGAGGAGCCCCACCCCCAGGAGGCGAACCATCGTCATCGCCTCGCTTCGTCGCAGTGAATGCTGCGCCGGACACTGCGCCACTGGCACCGCCGCTGGCGATCATCCCGGCGGTTTTCGCGCCCGCACCGACCACACCCGCCAATCCCGCGGCGGCCGCCAGACCGCTGCCGCCGCCACCGAGTGCGCCGATGTTCGGGACGATCAACCGCATCAAGGACGGCAGGACCAGGGCCGCGGCGCACAAGGTGATGACCCCGGACAGGGCCATGAACCCGTCGCCGTTCTCGGGGTCGGTGATGGTCGGGGTGGCCTCGAGGAACAGGATCGCCGAGACCCCGATCACGAACGCTCCGACCGGTTTGACCAGCAGGAACGCGATCGTCCAGGCCAGCATCTTCTCGTATGCCTGGCTGCCGACCTTGGTGCCTCCGGCCGCGCCCGCGATCGGCAGCGCCGCTGCCATGAGCACGAGGATGCCGGTGCGCAGCAGCATCAAGAACGCCATCATCAACCCGCCGAGCATGCCGATGATGCCGATCAGGAACAGCAGGCCCACACCGGCCGGACCGGAGTACAGGTAGATCGACACCATCGCTTCGGCCAGGCGGGACGGATCGGAGCCGACCGCACTGTCCATGAACCAGGCCGAAATCTGGTCGGACAGTTCGGTGCCGAGCACGATCAGCGTCGATGCTCCCCCGGCGAGCACCGCCGCACGGGCCATCTGCCTGAGGCCCTCTTCCGAGGTGTCGCGGATCGCCCCCGACCGGGCCAGCGCCAGACGCCCGCCGAGCAGGATCAGCGACAACGACAAGGCGGAGACCTGGATGTAGAAGGTGTAGTCGTTGACCGTGGCCACGGTCCTCTGGAAGGTGTCCCCGTCCATCTCGGTGCCGGTGATCCACCACCCGAGAGCGAACTTCAACACCGCCACACCGGCATTACCGATCCACAGCGCGGTCTTCTCGACCGCGCCCGCAGCGGCGTCATTGATGCCGTCTTCGATCGCGCCCGTACCGGCATCGACGACGTTGCCGGCTGCGTCCACGCAGTCGGGAATGTCTACATCCAAGACCATCTCGCCCAGCGCGCCGACGACGTTCCCGGCGGTGCTGGCGCAGCTCAAGGCCCCAGCACCCGTTTCCAGCCAGTCGAAACCCAAGTCCCCATCGCCCTGTTCCTCGACCTCGGCACTGTCGATGCTGCCCCCGGACGAATCCCCCGAGGGCTCGGAGTCCTGGGCGAAGGCCGCACCCGCTGCGCCGATGCCGACGACCATGACAGCGCAGAGCACGGCAACCAGCCGAAGAACGACTGGGGGCAGGCTGCGGTTTACCACCACTGCTGCCACCCTTCGGACGACACCGGCTCGAACTCGGTACCAAAAGCGGTCGAGTCCAGCTGGACAACCCAACCGGTACCCTCGCGCCACACCACCGGAATCTTCACCACCCTGATCTCGGTAGCCCCGTTCGGCCGCTCGACGGTGGCGCCGAACTTCACCAGGGTCAGATCCGGATGGAAAGTCACGTTGACCATCGGCATCACCGCAGTCGGCGTGTCGTCGGCCAGCCTGACTCCCGACAACTGTCCGGTCGGGTCCGACACCCGGCCTGCTTCGGTGACCATCTCGACCCGGTTGTCCCCGGCTGCGACGTACCCGATGTAGTGGGCTGCAGCCAGCGCCGCTCCCTGCGCCGTGTGCGAAAATCCGGTGGCGACACCGTTGTCGGTGAACCCGGTGGGGCCGTCGGAGGTCGAGAACGGAAGATCCATGTTGCCGTGGATGCGCTGGAGCATCACCCCACTCGGTGCCTGCTCGACCGGCCGGTTCCCGGTGGCGAGGGTGTCGGACAGGATCACCCCGTGGGGGTCGAGCGGCACGTAGATGACGCGGTGGAGCTTGTCGAAGACGGGTTCCGGCATGAACTGGAGGTCGTCGAGTCGGGCGGTGGCCCCGTTGTCGGTGGTCGGGTCGAGCGAGACCAGCGGTTCGGCATCGTCACCGCGGAAGAGCATCACGATGCTCAGCACGAGACCGACGACGACGATCACGGCCACTGCCGCCAACCCGTTGGTGAGTTTCGTTGCTGCCGAGGCGCGCTCGTTCTCGGCGCCCTCGAGTGAGGAAGTGTTCGTGTCCCCGGTCTGGCCGGTGGTGTTCTGCTCGGTCACTTGCGGGTCTCCTCGAGGTCGACCAGCTCCGACGGCAGCGCGTCGAGGGCGGTGATGGTGGCGGTGTCGTTGCTGGGCAGGTTCAGCCGCCAGTCGTCGTCGATCCACACCACCTGGGTGGTCGCGGAGG
>NZ_WVTE01000291.1:43833-45155 GCF_009939605.1 Rhodococcus sp. YH1
CGGGTCTCCTCGAGGTCGACCAGCTCCGACGGCAGCGCGTCGAGGGCGGTGATGGTGGCGGTGTCGTTGCTGGGCAGGTTCAGCCGCCAGTCGTCGTCGATCCACACCACCTGGGTGGTCGCGGAGGCGAGCGAGTTGTCGGAGAACCGCTGGATGACGTCGACGGTGGCGGCGGTGTCGCTGTAGTCGGCGAGGGTGTAGCCGACGATGGTCGGCACCATCTCGGGGTCGGTGCCCGACATCTCCACCAGGGAGCGGTGGGCGGCGTAGAGGTCGCGGCCTTCGCCGGGGGCGGCCACCCCGGAGAGAATCTGCGACCAGGTGCGATCGGACGCGGTGGCCAGCTGCACCGACTGGGTGATCGCCGCCAGAGCCGCACCCTGCGGGGTGTGGCTGAACCCGGCGAACGGCTCCCACTCACCGCCTCGCGGTCCGTCGGTGGTGCCGATCGGCACCTCGATGCCACCGACGGTGACCCACCGGCTGATCTGCGGCGGATCGGTCAGCGACACCGGGCTCTCGCCTGTGTCCGATCCCCCGCAGCTGGTAGCCACCAGCGCCACCGCGACCACCGCGGCTCGCGCCCACCGACGCCTCCTCATTCGTTCTCCTCGTTGCCGGATTGCTGCTGTTGCTGGAGCTGTTCGAGCTGCTCGATGACGGTCGGGGAATGGCCGCCTCCGAGCTGGTGGGCCTGGGGCCCCTGGGCGGTGGCCAGCAGGATCGTGGCGAGGGTGGCGGCCACACCGCCGGCGAGGATCGCGCCGATGTTCGCCGCCAGGAACTCCGCGGCGGTGGGGGATTCGAGACCGGCCCCGTGCTTGTGGTCCCACGCCAGGCGTGCACCGACGAAGATCACCTTGGCCACACACAGGAGGAAAACGATCCCGGCCGCGTAGCCCAGGAGCGTCTGGAACCCGTCGAGGACGTCGGGGGGCGGGCTGACCACGCCCTGTACGGACACCTCCATCGCTGACCCCGCCTTATGCCGCGTTGGTGACGGCGCTGAGGATCTGGTTGGCGGAGATGGCGACGATCGCGCCGACGAGGGCACCGACGAGCATCTTCGGCGAGTCACCGGAGCCGTGCTGCCACTTCTCCCACGCGAACTTCCCGCCCGAGAAGATCAGGGCGGCCACGCACGCGAGCGTGACGCCCCACAGCAGCCAGTTCAGCAGCTTGAGCAGGCCGTTCGCGCCCGGCGGCACCTCCGGGTTGATGTCGAAGTTGACCGAACCTTGTGCGAGATACGCAACGTCCACGACGGTCTGAAGCATGACGTGTCCTCCGTGTCTTACTGCCCCGACCACAAGGCGGGCAGG
>NZ_WVTE01000291.1:45165-45444 GCF_009939605.1 Rhodococcus sp. YH1
GGGTTCGAGCCAGGCCCGAGCCCGCTCGAGCAGCATGCCGAGTTCGACGTCGGTGTGGGCGGAGCCGAGGTGTTTGACGATCTCCTGCCGGCCGCCCACGTAGCGGGCGATCTGCACGGCTGTGGCCCCGGACTTGGTGCGCACCTTCCTGACAAACACCACTCGCCGAGCCTAGAACCAGAGCCGTTAGTGCGTGAAATCAGAGACCGATCCCGACGAGAACCAGCAGGTCACAGACGTGAGCCGTCGATCATCCCGAAAACGTGAGCCAACTCGGGT
>NZ_WVTE01000291.1:45454-72996 GCF_009939605.1 Rhodococcus sp. YH1
CAAACACCACTCGCCGAGCCTAGAACCAGAGCCGTTAGTGCGTGAAATCAGAGACCGATCCCGACGAGAACCAGCAGGTCACAGACGTGAGCCGTCGATCATCCCGAAAACGTGAGCCAACTCGGGTGAGACCCGGAGACCTGCTATTAGGATAGAAAGATGTGACGATTCCGGACTGCGTAATCAGATACACGATTGACTCCGCGATAACGCGCAATGCGATCACATGCCGGCGCACTTCTCCGGGCGCCCACATACGACACCTGCGGATAGCTATAGAAATCAGGATCTACCTTCGTGCGCTCCGCAAGTTGTATCAAATTGTCATAACAGGACTTCCCCCCGCTCCCATGAACATCGTAAACATGAGCGCAAACAGAAACACTCCGGCCGCAAACGACCATGCAAGCAGCCTTAAATTAGGCCACAAATAATGAATTGCTAAGGCTGCCGTTATCGCCGGGACTCCCGGGACTACCCATTCATCGATAAGCACACTCTGGATTGCTGGAGATACCTTTTGAACCAGAATCCAGAACAGGCATCCGAGTATCGCGCCCAATATGCACTGTGCGACTCCCACAAATCGACGAGCGCTAATTAATTTCTTACCGTCCGGAAGATCACCCATCCGAAAGTCCAATCCTGTCTATTGGTTACCTATTTCGACCAGGCAATCGCGAGCCGCCCGAGCAGACTCCCCTCCATCAGAGAATGGCATGTCGATCGGTGTCCATTCCGTGGAATCCTGAGCTACTCTGTCAATGTGTGAAATTGAGAAATTTTGATCATCAGCCGGGTGGACGATTGCAATAGACCCATTATTCTGCACGTTCCAATTGACACCTAGTCCCCATAGTCCCTCTCGAATAAACCCTTCGGTTGTCCTGAACCTGATCGCCACAACGTAGTAATGCTCGTATGGAACCGAAACTCGGCTACGGATCCATCGGTCCTCCACCGCAACGGACGCCAATGGCGTAAGGCCGCCGATCACTGACCTGCCTATGATTTGATCTGTTACTGACGTGTCCACCGAGAGGCACTGGGAGTTTTCCGGTTCCCGGATAGATCTAGCAATCGCCACCACCATCGCCGTAATGGCGACTACTGCTACGGCGAGTGCTGCTAATTCCAGTGTCGACCACTTGCGCGGTAAGTTCACTTCTCCTCCATTCGCCTCCTTAGAACAACTTGCGGTGGGCGCCTTTGATACACCCGGGTGGTCAATCGAGATGCCCCCGATTGACCACCCCTCGCACAGCATCTACGGATGGCGTAGCGCGATCAAGTCATTGGTGTTGGGGTTGGACAGATCGATCGTCCGGGGGTCAGGAACAATCCGGGCTTCTCGCGCGTACTGAACGCAGGTAGTATGGATTCCATCCGGGTTGTCCTCGTTTCGTAGACCGACATCAATGCCCGTCTTGTTGTTGTATCTGTCCATCATCCCAGCTTCCTCACTCCCTGGGACATCGAGTTCGTGAGCCGTCCCCATCTGCCTGGCAAAATCCGCATTGGCTCGCTCGGTGCTATAGCCCATCCACATGCAGTGACGAGCAGCATCCGTCCGGTTGTCTTCCTCACCATTCCTCTCGGGAAATGCCTCTTTGGCCTGTTTGATAGACACATCAACATATGGTTTGGCGCGCATGCAGTCGACCGGATTTGCTTCACAAACCTGGCGCTGCTGAATTCCAGTTCCCCACCATCGCTGAACCTGATCTGCGATCTTGCCTGGCGCTTCCGTAACGCTATCCGACACAGACTGGATAGGAAAGGCTGTGAACGGCGCGAACTGGTAAGTGATCTCAGCACCGCTTGCAGACACCTGGACATTTACGAGCTGCCCGCCAGCATCGACAGCGATGGGGTGGCCTACTGCGCCAAGTACGACGCCAGTGGGGCTCAGGAGGTTAACACGTCCGCTTCCGCTCTGGAGGGTGTAGCCCGAGGGGAGTGCCAGGGCCAGCTTGAATGTGCTTGAAGCTTGCGCTGTCGTGATATCGAGGCCGATCTCGACAGCATTCGATTCCATCGGACGGAATTTCACGTCAAGTCCGTCGCCGTGCAAGACGATGCCGTTTGAGAGAGCGGCTGGCTGGAGCGGGGCCGCAGAGGGAACCCCGAAGTAAAGTGACAGGCCTGTCGTTCCCAGCGGAAGCTGGAGCCCAGGCGAATAGATACGCCCGTTCTGAAACTGCTGCTCCACGGCAATATTCGGATGCGATACCTGATCTGAGATTGGGTATCCGTAGGTACCTTGCTCGTAGCCGGCTCGTTCCCACTGCGTGAGGAGGGGGCCACTGATTGGATGTGCTCCGTGTGCGGGGTGCCAGTAAATGACCCCGCGTTCGAAGCGGTCCATCTGGCCTTGACCGTCGGGCAGGCCGATCTGGTCCTGGATGGGGTAGCCGAGGAGAGTGCCCCCCGGCGCCAAGCCACCGACCGAGTTGTACTTGTCGCGGAGCGGTCCGTTGCGGATGGCGGAGCCGATCGCGTTCTGGAAGGCGACGTAGATGGCGCCCTCCTGGAACTCCTGCCGTCGACCACCATCAGGGAGAACAACCTCGTCGGTGGTGGGGTACTTCAGCCATCCGGCTTCGTAGCCGTGGATCCCCCAGCGGTTGAGGAAACTGTTGACCACCGGGTGCGCGCCGGTGGCGGCGGACCAGTAGATCGGGCCGTTGGCGAAGGTCACCCGCTCGCCGGTGCCTCCGGGGTTGACGATGTTCCCGCTGGTGGGGTACGACAGGAAACTCGCCGGCCCACCGAGGCTGTTGTACTTGTCCCGGATCGCCCCGCACACCTGGAACCACGAGGGCCAGTAGACCTGGCAGCTCGAAGCGGTCAGGCTGCGGGAGGACCTCAGGCCTGCCTCGGCGATCTCGGCCTTGTCGGCGTCCTCCTTGGTGAACGGCGCCGGGACCTCTTCGCGGTCCGAGCGCATCTGCCCGGGCACCAGCGTGGATTTCGGGTTCTCGGTGGGGTGCCAGTCCGGGTCCGGTTCGGCGGTCTTGGACGAGCGGGCCGGATCGTCCGGCGGCACCGGCTGGTCGGCGGCCGGCGGGGCCGGCCGCAGCTCGGCCGGCAGCGGCGCCACCGTCTCCGCCGGCGGGACCGCCGGTGCCTGCGCCGGGGTGGGGGCGGGTGCCGTCTCGGGTCGGGCTGTCTCCCGGCCGTGCGTGGGCGCCGACTCTGCGGTCGGGACCGCCGCCGGCGCGGGCACGGCCGGTGGGGTGGTCTCGCACGGCGGGGCCGTTGCCGACGTCGTGGTGGTCGGTGTCGTGGTGGTCGGGGCCGCGGGCGTGGTGGGGGCTGCGCACGGATCCGCGCCGGCCTCGGGTGCGGCGGTCGCGGGTGTGGCGGCCGGCGCGCGGTCCGGTGTGCTTGCCGGCGCCGAGTCCGACTGCGTCGTGGTGGCCGGGGCCGACTGCGTCGTAGTGGCCGGAGCCACAGGAGTGGTGGTGGGCTGGGCCAGCACCGTCGTGGGGCCGGTGGCGACCAGCAGGGCGGTCGTGCCGGCGAGCACGCAGCGGGCGGCCCACCGGCGTCCGGGCGTGCGCGGGGCACGGCGATGGAGCGATTCCATTCAAGACCTACCGTCTTTCGCAGGAACAAGGACCAGCGGTGGCGCCATCGCTGCCTGAAACCTAACCGGTTTCCCACCAACCACACTGGTATCGGATAACGCTTTCATTACATAAACCGTTTGACCGGTATGTTCTGTGATGCGGCCTCGCCCCGGTACCGACGCGAGTCCCTGACCCCCCGAGGACGCCGGTCGGCACCGACCTCGGCGCCGACGCTGCCCCGGTCCGTCCGCGCGGGGGCGGATAGGCCAGGCGCTCAGGGTCTCGGCGGAGACGGCGGCGCAAGGTGCGTTTCCCCGCTGCCCGTAGGCTGTCCGGGCGGTCGGACGTGGGGGCCGCTACCGGGATCCGGAGGGAACGGCGCCGCGAGGCGGGCGGGAGGAGGGGTGGTGGGGACCACGCAGCACCGGGGCCGGGTCACCCGGTTCCACTTCGTCACCGTCGCGGCCGAGTTGTTCGCCGCCGCCGGGTATCACGGGGTCAGCACGGGCGAGATCGTCGCCGCGGCCGGCTCGAACAAGGGCGCGCTGTACTACCACTTCCGCTCCAAGGACGACCTCGTGGCGGCGATCATCGACGAACAGCACCGCCGCTCGATCGCCCTCGTCCAGCGGGTCACCGCCACCGACGCCGCGGCGCTCGAGCAGATCGTCATGCTCAGCCACGCCCTCGGCGAGCAACTACAGCAGAGCGCGCTGGTGCGGGCCGGGCTGCGCCTGTCCACCGAACTCGCCGACCGCACCCCCGTCCACCCGTACCGGGACTGGATCACCGCCTGCCGCACCCTGCTCGACCGCGCCGCCGCTGACGGCGATCTACGCGAGGGTCTGGACCTGGATGCGGTGGCCCGATTCGTGATCGGGGCGTTCACCGGCATTCAACAGCTGTCCGGGCTGCTCCCCGACCGCCCCGACCTGCCCCGGCGGATCGACGAGCTGTGGGACTTGTTGCTGCCCACCCTCGTCGCCGACCCCGACCGGCGCGACACGGTACGCCGCGCCCGCTGGGCACCCCCGATCCCCGTCGCCTGAACTCCACTCCCTCGGAATCCGCCCCAACCCGTCTGCGCCGGGCCGCCCTCCTGCCCTCCCGCGGCCGGCCGGCCTCATCGGTGGCGGGCAACCACTGGCACGGCTAAGTGGCATCCTCAGATCGTTCACCAGCCCAAATGCCCTTGAAGTGCTCGGCCTCGACTTGATGATTGCTTTCGTACCGGCGGCGAAGTCGATTATAGAAACGTTCGGGAACACGGGCGGAGTCGAGACGGGACCTGAAGATCTTGTCTTGCCGAGTTCGCAGCTCCTCTGCCAGTTCGTTGAGTCTCTCCGGCGAAGCGGTGTGGGGGGTGAGGCCCTGTAGCGCGTCATCGATCCGCTCGCGGAGTTCGATCTTGGTTCGAGCGACGGACCGCTGCTGCACAAGGCTCCGCAGGGCGAGGGCTGCTGCGGGCAACGTGGGCGCGATGTACCAGGCCAAGAGTTGCCACACAAACCACTGCGCAGCGAGAGAGACGATCAAACCAACAGCGAGCCATGCCGACAGGCCTGCGACGAGCCTCCAGGCCCACGCCTCACGCTGGTCAGCGTCCCAGATCAGGTTCTCTCGCTGGCAGAGCGTCTCTGCGATGGGCGAAGGGATGCCCCGTACATCGAGATACCAGTTCCGCTTATCTCCCTTTCCGTACCGCGCTGCGGCATCCGCGACGTCCACGAGAGGAACCGGGCGTCCTAGGTCCGGATTCCAGGGTATCTTGAACAACGAGGTATCGAACTGCTCTTGGATGAGCACTGCGCGATTGTTGGAATTCTTCGTCACAAGGGGCCAGACGATCTCCGTCAGCACAGCGAACACCACGCCGATAATCACGGCGGCAACTCTCAAGTCCGGGAAGAGAACGGCCGCTAGGCCCGCCACACTGAGAATGAGTGCCACACCCCAACGCGCCGATTCGACACGTTGGGCCTTCGCGTGCTCCACATCAGCAGCTTGAAGGAGTCTGATGTGCTCGACATCGTTCTGCCGATCGTTGATGTCCTGTACCGCTCTAGCGTTCATGGACGCGGCATCCTCCCGCCGAATAGACTGCGCCATAGTTCAATTGCCGATTTTTCTTGCCCTTCGGACTCTGCGAGAATCGCCTCCTCGGCAATCTGGAGCCATGAGCGGAGTACGCGTTGAAGGTCCGTACGTTCCGAGGCAGGCACACCGGCGTTGACATCGCCTCCGAGTTTGGCGGGGTCAGGCCAGTCGTCGACGATCTGGTCCGCGGCAGAGGCGAGGAAGAACCTGATCTCGTCTTGGTAGCGCCCCAGCCTGGGTTCGACAAGGTCGAGGGCCATGACCTCGATCAAGAAGGATGGGTTGAGGGGCTCCCCGGCTTCCCTGTTGATGGCCTTGAGCATCTTCACGAGCGGAACGAATTTGCCGTCGCAAGCAGCGTTTTTCTCGGTCACCATGCGCGCGTGCTCGTGCGGATTCGTATCCATCCACTCCACGCCGTTCGGGATGCGGAAGCCGGTTTCGGTGGCGAATGCCGGTGCGACCTCGTACGAGGCGACGTCCTCGCCGGCATACGAAATCAGGGCGACAGTATCGTCGCCAGTGACATCCGGCCATCGAGTGGACAAGACTTCGACGAGTGCCCTTACGGCCGCCGTTCCGGTGCCTTCGGCGAGGTACGCTTGGGGGCCTTCCGGGTCGATCACCACAAAAATGTCGACGTCCTTGAGTTTCTTGGTCTTGGTGTGCCGGTCGTAGCTGCCCGTCAAGAAGTCATCCGTCAGGGTCCATCGTGTGCGGACGTGGTCGCGGACGAGCTTGTGGCGGCTCTGTGCAAGGTTCTGTTCAGACGTAGTGATCTCGAGGTTGCTTTTCAGTGCGGCGAACGCCGTGTCGACCATCCCCATGGGAACTCCTTCTCAGTCAGCTCATGTACACACGGGCCGAAGCGGTCGCGTCGGGGGCCGTGGCCAGTGTTCCGATGGTTCGTGATCTCAGGTTTGCCGTGGACGCGCTCGACCCCGGGCTCCAGCCCGGTTGCGGGGTGCGGGGTCCGTTGAAGGCGCAGAAGAGCTTGAACGTGGTACCAGCAGGTACAGCCTTGAGCTTCGCGAGGTATCTGAGCATGGAGGCGTTGTCAGCGGTGAATCCGCGATCCCCGAAACCCTTCGCGGTATAGGAGACCGGGAACTCGAAAATCGGATCGACAGTCCCGGAGTGGTGGCATTCCACTGACACCGACGCGAGGGACCCTTCAGTGATCCATGCGGCGATTGCTGCGGCATCTTGATCCCAGCTCTGGTAGAGACGACTGGCCTCGATTCCGAGGGTGGCGAGGATGTCGGCGATCGACGACAGGATCACGTCCGACAGATGCGTGGCTGTGTGAGCTCGTGTGTAGGTGTTGGTGGAGGTCGACGTACTCATCAGTTACCTCCCACTCTGCGTAACGCGGTGGCGTCGATCGTTGCGGTCGAGGGGGTCCGCGCTTGGGCCTGGTAGGTCGGGGCCGGAGCTGTCGACACGTGTTCGTTGTCGGCGGCGGCGGACTCTAGTGCGCCTTCGAGATGGTCAGGGGAAGGAATATGCAACATCCAACCGTTGGTGGCCGAGGCACCTCCGGGAATAGGATCGAGGTTTTCCTCCACGGTGAACGCGTTGTCACCTCTGACGATTCGGATCGAGACGTACATGCCGTCATCGACGAGAACCAGCGGCACCTGGTCCAGATAGCCGCCCGCGGCAAGCGCGGAACCGATTCCCTGGAGCTTGTCGAGGCTGGCGGCCACAGATCCCTCGGGAACAGCGCTGCTCCGCTCGAGCGTGTCTGCAAGCAGCTGCACAACTCTGCTCCACGCGTCTGCGGCCGTACGGACCGGAGATCCGGCGATTGTCCTACTGCGCTGCATGCTCTGCCTCCAGCTCGTCCAACACAGCAGCTTCCGCGGCCGCAAGTAGGTCTTCGATTTTCAGTTCGTTCGGATCGAGTGTTACCTCGAGACGGCGCAGCATCGCATCGGTCACGAGTTTTCGCACAGTCCGGCCGTCACGACCGGCCAAGTGGGCCGCGACCCTCCGCAGTTGCGGATCCCCCGCCAACGCGCCCAGAGCCCGGTACTTGGTCGCGAAACCCTGCAGTGCGTCGGTAAGGATCGCATGGACCGCCTCTTCGTCCGGCAGCGGCATCAGCACCGTGATGTCGGACCTGGAGAGAAACGCCTCGTCGAGCGCGGACGTGAAATTGGTTGTAGCGACAGTGAACAGATGTGGGAACTGGGAGGTGTTCTCGTCCAGAGCGGTCAGGACGGCATCTGTTGCTCGATGCACATCTGCAGGGTTCGCAGACAGGGAAGCCGCTCCCCGTGCCACGGCCATGGACTCGACCTCGTCCAACAACACGATCGTCGGTACCCCGTCGTCGGCCAGCGCAGGAATGATCTCTGTCAACAACTTCGTCACCCGCTGTTGGCTCTGTCCGTGCTCCGCGCTCATCAACCCATGGGGGTTCACCTCGATCAGGCGGGCACGTTTGGGACCCACCACGGCAGCCATTTGTTGTGCCAGTCCGCGCGCGAGCGTAGATTTCCCGGTCCCGGGGGGACCCGTCAGCACCGCCAAACCATGCAGCGCAGTGACGTGGAACGGAAGCGTCGTCCGCAACTCCAGACTCAATACCGCGGCGCGCAGAAGCCGATCCTTCACGGATCGATCGACCACGATCGAGTCCCACAATCCTTCGTACCGAGGCAGCGGCACCAGTTCGTTGCGGACCACGCATTCCGCTACATCCATCTCATCACCTCCACAGTTGAGCAGCGCGGCAGGTGAAGACGACGAGGCGCCGCGCTGCCAGGCCGAGTGTCGAGCATGGCATGGACTACCGACACAGAAGGGGCTCGCAAGATGACCGAAAGGGGATTCCGTCTCTGGTCACCGTCGCGTTAGCGGCCAGGTCAAGCATTGCAGGCGGCAGTTGCCTTCCCTACTGGGAAGCTGTTTCCACGTCGTGATCGGATTCGGTACGGTCCGACTCTCGCGGTGCTGCCCGGAGTCCAGGGTCAGAGCAGTCGTCGGAGCCGGGCGGCGTCTTCGAGGTCGTGGCGGAACCGGTCGAGGGTGGCGAGGGTGTACATGCCGTCGATCTGCTGGTCGACCCACAGCTGGTGGATGCGGCGCAGGTCGGCCTGCCGGGATTTCCAGCCGATGCCGTCGATGACCGCGATCATGAACTGCCGGGGCAGGCGCACATCGGCCATTTCCTCGATCTCGCGGACGGCGTCGGTGAGTTTGCTGCCGGTGGAGTCGAACCCCTTGGCGGCGACGACGGTTCGAGTAGACGGGGTCGATCGAGCCGAGCCGAGCCGGTCGTGGTCATGCCGGAGAACGGGTCGAGCACGATGTCCTGCGGCCGCGACGAGGCGGCGATGCACCGCTGCGGCAGATCGACCGGGGTACATCGCGAAATGGCTCGCCTTCGACGGCCGGACCGGCACCCGCCACACGTCGCCCGGGTTGGAGCCGTTCTCGTCCCGGATCGCATCCAGGTCGACAAGTACGACCGGCTGCGGGTGAGCAGGAACAGGTGCTCGTGCCGGCGGGTCAGCCGATCACGCACCGACTCCGGCGTGCCGCTCGGCTTGTGCCAGATGATCTCGTTGCGCAGGAAACCACCCCGTCCGCCTGCAGCGCCAGCGCGAGGTGCCACGGGATTCCGAGCAGACTCTTGCGGGGGCGACCGAGGTGGTGTTCACCCGTCGGGCGATCACCCCGACCGGTGCCCGCGGCCGGCCGTGCCGGCGTCTGCGTGCCCGGCGTAGGTGTCGCCGATGTTGACCCACAGCATGCCGTCGCGGCGCAGCACCCGCGCGACTTGCCGGAAGACGCGGACGAGCGTGCCCACGTACGCCTCCGGGTTCGACTCCCTCCCGAGTTGCCCGTCCCGACCGTCGTAGTCGTGGAGGTTGAAGTTCGGCGGACTGGTCACCGCCGTCTGCAAGGCATGTAGATCGCCTTTCGTAACGCAGGTGGGTGAGCGCTGCGCGACAGCCGCTTCCGACGGGGCGCCGGCGGCTGCGGCGCGTGTCCTGCTGCCGTGGTGGGGGGGGGGACGGCGTGACCTGCACGAACGGGGCCGATCACGTCGCCTGGGTGGCCGTGCGCACCTCGCGCAGCTCGGCGCGGAGTTCGTCGGCGCGCTCGCGGGCGGCATCGGCCTGGGCGTGCGCGGCCGCGGCCTCGGTGCGGGCGGCCTCGAGGTCGGCGCGGACCCGGTCGGTGCGCTCACGTTCGGCGGCGGTCTCGGCACGGGCGGCGGCAAGGTCGGCGCCGAGCCGCTCGATGGTGGCTGCGGCGGCCGCGGCCGCGTTGTCGGCGTCGGCGCGCAGGCGGGTGAGCTGGTCGCGGTGGTCCTCGGCCTGCGCGGTGAGCACGCCGATCCGGTGCTCGAGGTCGGCGACCTGGGCGCGGTGGGTCTGCTGCGCCTGGTCGAGCTGCCGTTGCCACCGCTCGGTCGCCGCGGCGTGCTCGGCGGTCAGGGCGGTGAGCCGGTCCCGATGCTCGGCGTGCAGCCGGTGCAGGGTCTGCTCGTGGTCCCGGCGGGCGGCCTCGAGCCGGGCGGTGGCGTCGGCGGCGGCGGTCTCGGCGGCGGCCGCGGCGGCGTCGGCGTCGGCGCGGTCGTCGAGGGCGGTGCCGAGTTGTTCGCGCAGGGCGGCAATCTCGACGCCGGCATCGGCGCGAACCTTGTCGGCGTCGGCCTGGATCCGCCGCAGGTGCGCATCGAGCGCGGCCGGGTCCGCCAGCAGCTCGGTCGCCGCGGTGATCGAGCGGGCCACCTCGGCCAGGCGGTCGACGGCGGCGGCGGCCTCCTGCCGCAACAGCGGGACCGCCTCGGTGAGCGTGGTGATCGCCGAGGCCGGATCGGTCGGCGTCGCCTGCCGTTGCTGGTCGGCGCGGGCCTTGTCCTTCTGCCGTTGCCTCCAGGCCCGCACCCGCTCGGCGTCGGAGGCGTACTCACGCCGCCGCCCACCCTTCGCGTCCCCCACGTCCCTACCTCTTTTCCGCCGGTCGATGTCCCCACAATCGTACCATAACGTTTCGTAACGTACTTTACTTGATACGTACGATTGGCGGGTCTCGGACACCCGGAAAGCCGCCGCGGCGGCGCGGGGGGCGCCCCCCTCCCCGCGCCCGCCCCGCGCCCACCCTGTGAACGGCTCCGGCACCGGCGGAACGATGCCACGGAGCGGACACGGCGTGACCCTGGTCGACCTGCGGCGCGCCGCGGTCGACCACACCATCGACACCACCGGCGACGGCAGCGGCACAGGGAACGGACGGGAATACCGGCACCGATGGGTGGTACGCGGCCACTGGCGCCAGCAACCACACGGCCCACAGCGCTCGCAGCGACGACCGGTCTGGATCGAATCGCACCTCAAAGGCCCGGCCGGCGGGCCACTACTCGCCACCGACCAGGTCAGAGTATGGCGGCGATAACCGTTTCCCGCCCCGGACGCCGGACACAGCGGGGGACCGGCGACCGGCCCCCGGCCCTCATCCCGACCACTACAAAAGGTCAGCGGCCCCGGCGTCGGGGGGAGAGGCCGGGGCGCCCGCGCGTTCGGGGAGTTGATGCCGGATTCGGAATTTCTTTGATTCCGTCCGTTCCGGTATCGTCCAAGTCGATGTCTCGTGTCGAGGCCGAGTTCGCGGGGCCTTCCCGGGATTGAGGACTGGGCCTTGGCGCACCGACGAGTGCGTCTCAGCGGATTGCGTTGTCCTTGACGTACAACGTGATGGCCTCCCGCATGACCTCGGCCGCTCGCCGGCCTTGCGCCTGCGCGATCGCGTCGACCTGCTCACTGACCGCGATCGGAAGTCGAACCTGCCGTCTGGGCGATTCGGTGCCGGGCTCGGCGTGGGGGTCGAGACTCGGGCGTCCGGCGTGCGCGCGCGCCAGCAGCGCTCGCCCCACCTCGGCGGCCGCTGAGCCCCGTCGCGCCGTCTTCGAGTTCTCCGGGAGGACCATGTCGTCCTCCGCCCATCGAGCCGCGTCCTCGTAGGTCTTCTTCTTGGTCATTGCTTCCTCCATTCCTGCCGCCCGCATGGAATCCGGCTGCATCAGTCCTCCAACCGTTCGAGGTGCTTCTTGCGGGCCTCCATGACGTGAAAGATCGTCACGTCGCGGCGACCGACCTCGACCATCACTTCGAGCCACGGCGCTCCCAGTCGGCGCTGAGGACCGATGAACAGGGTGGGCCGGATCGTCGATGGAGGCCGCGGCTCGTCGAACTCGGCCTCCATGTACTCGGCGTGCGCGATGGCATACTTCGCGTCCTCAATGTCGATTCCGTGCTTGAGGGCACTCTCGGTCCACTTGATCGCCATAGTAATACTGTACTACAGAATTGGCTATTTGTGTACTACACAATAGGTATTGGGTGGGACGTCGTGTGTCGGCACTGGAACCCGCTGGTGCCGTGAAACGCCAGTTCCGCGGGGTTGACTTGACGGGTGTTGGCCGGACTCGGGGTTTGTGTGCCCGTGGTCGGGCGAGCTGTGCGGAGATAGACTGAAGGCCCCGGGGCGGGTTCTTCAACACGGTGAAACGAACCTGGACGACGTGGGAACCGACGTTCCGGCCGTACCCGCGGCTTGAACCGACGACGCCCGAGAAGGGCGTTGCCGAACCACTTCACCGAGGTTGTTCGACACGCTTTAACGACTCTGCCGCCGGTTCCGCTCTCGTTGAATCTGCATGTACACCCCGGCTCGGCTGAGGCCGAAGCGTTTCTGTAGCTGGGGGACGGTCTCGGTGCCCGAGATGTACAGCTCGTAGATCCTCTGGCGTTGCTCGGCGGTGAGTTTCGGTCGACCTCCCGGGTATCGGCCTGCGGCCTTGGCTTGCTCTCGCGGTCCGGTCAGACGCAGCTCGTAGATGCCGGCCTCGAACGCGGGAAAGATGCTGGTGAACAGTTCGAACGCCGTTCGTCCCGTCTCGGTTGCGGGATCGTAGACGGTGCCGCCGACACGCAGGCGGGCCTGCCGGTCGCGGATCGCGGCGGTGACCTCGCCCAGTTCGGCGGCGGAACGGGCGAGCCGTTCCAGGCTGGTGACTACCACCGTGTCACCGGGATTCAACGCATCGAGCATGCCGGTGCGGTTCGGCAACTCGTGTCTGGTGCCCTTCAGTCCGGTGTCGATGTGGATACGGCGCGGGGCGACGCCGAGGGATACGAGCTGTGCTCGTTGCTCGTTCTCGTCTGATCCTTCGCCGGTTCGGGCGTATCCGACCATCACGGCGCTCACTCTAGTTCAGTTGACAACATTGAAGATTGGACCCCGTCTTCTGGATCGGGAAGCTACCGGTGGTTATCCGGTGGCAAGCCGGTGGCGTAGCCAGTGGCGCGGCAGAACTGTTCGTGTCAGGACGCAACAGTCGTCCGCTTCCCGAGTCAGCTGTCCACGGTGGAGAGGTAGGCGATCTGTGCCCGGAGGTTCGCGGCCGCAGCGTCCAGATCGTTCGCAGTGATCTGCGCGTTGAGGGAGGCGACATCGGCGGCGGCTAGATGCCGGGAGAGACGGTCTATCACAAGGGTTCCCACGGCCAGCTCCTCGGCGGCCCGCCTTTCTTCGGCCAGCCGATGAACCCGGTCGAGGGCTTGCTCGACGAGACGAAGCGAGACGGCCCGCTCGATGAGCGCGGAGCGACTGTGCGCGAACGCGACCTGCCGGCGATCCCATTCCTGCCGCACGTAGGAGTCGGGGCCGGTGTGGGCAGGCACCTCCGGTGTTGCGCAGCGAAGTTGCAGCAACTCGTAGGTGGTTGCAGCGAAGTCGTGCAACTCCATGTGCAGGGCGACAACCGAGCGGTGCCCATATGCAACCGGATGCTGCCAGGCCGGGTGCATTGCGATCCGATCGACGATCCCCTCCACCACGGTCAGCAACCGGGTCTCGTCGTTGTCGAGAGTGGCCGGCCACCGCAACGAGGTTGCGGCCGACTCGACCACTCGCACCTCGTCGGCGCTGAGGCCGAGGCCACGGCCCTGCCACCACCGCCGGCGCGGGAGTCTGCTGTAGTCGATGGACCCCCCGGCGCGGACCACTTCTTCGAGCCTGCGTTGCACCGGCTGCGGCACCGAACTCCAATTCACCACGATCGCGGTGCGCGGTAGACGCTGCGGGTATCGCAGCTGGTCACCGACCCACTCGCGTGCTGCCTCATGCGCGGAATCTGCCACGGAACCCCCTCCTACTCCAGTATCGGTGCGGGTGTTAGGCGGTGAGGGGTTCCGGTTCGGGCACGAACTGCTGCTTGACCAGCTTGGCGATGGCGAACGTGGGCGTGCCGTCCTCGAACAGCTCTCGCACCCGATCCCTAACACTCGCGCCGCGGTACCCGTCGTCCTCCAGTGTCCAGATCAGGGCTTTGAGCTGGTGGGGGCCGTCGATGTCGGTGGATCGACGGGTGGTCGGAGCCGTGGCGGGAGTTTCGGCGTGCTCGTCGCGGGTCTCCGGTTCGCTGGACGATTCGGCGGTGTGTGTCGGCTCGGTGCGGGACTGCGTATGGGGCTGTGCGCTGGGGAATGCTTGCTTGATCGCCGTGGTGCGTAGTTCGTCGGCGGAGACGCCGAACGGTGCGGTGTCGGGCTCGGACATGGCCTTGAGGAACTTGGTGAACGCGCTTCCCCAGCAGCGCCGGTTCTGGCCGGGTGTGGACATGGTTTTCCGGAACTGCTCGACCGCAAGGTCGAGGTGTACCCCCAGCTTCTTCGCGGTGGCGCGGTTGGCGTTGTTCGGCTGCCACTGCGGGTGCAGCGGCATCGGCTTCGGTGTGGTCTCACCGGTGCGGCGCTTGCGTTCGATCAACCGTGCCGAGAATTCGCCGGGCGGGGCGGCAGCTGCGCCCGAGGTCGTTTCCGCGGAGGTCGAACCGAAAGAGATCTCTGTATGGGTTGTTGGTGATGGGTTGTTGGTAGGTGGTTCTTGTTCGCCTGCGTTGTGGCGCACCCCCCCGGTGCGTTGTGGCGCACCCCCCCCCTGCGTTGTGGCGCACCCCGGTGCGACCTGCGGGGATGCGGGGCTCATGTTCACGACATAGAGGTTGGACGTCTGCTCGGGGTGTGCCTTGTCCGGCCTGTCGAGAACCCAGTCACGCCTGTCGGCGGGATTGCAGAACCGGGGGCGGACGTCGTGGATGAGGCCGGCTTCGCGCAGTTCGGTGATGTACGGATCGACGGACCTTCCCTGGCGCATCCTGAGGCGCTCGGCGAGGGTTTCCTTCTTCGGCCAGGCCCACCCCGTGTGGTGGTCGGTGAACTTCTTCAGGTGCGCATACAGAGCCAAGGCTTGTGGACTGAGGTCGTACTCTTCGAGGACGGTGAGGTCGATTAGAACGAACCGCCGCGAGTTCTCCGGAAGAGAGTCGCTGGTCTGGTCCGACCGATCGGGAAAGGTGCTGCCGCTGCTTTCGGGCGGGGCGGTGGTCATGCTGGGTCCTCTCGTGGAGGAAGACCGGAGACACGCCCGTCTTGGGATGGGTCCCAAAGTAGTCAGGTGTTCAAAGAACCTGTAGCATTACCGGTGTGTTGGGCCAGGTACGTGCTTCTCTACTTTGGGATCCTCTCCCTTGAGAGTGTGTATCTGATCTTCAATTTGCTGAACCCCTCGGCTGCCAACCGGGGGGTTTCGGCTTTTTCTGGGGCTTAGCTCGCTTTCTGCCGGGTTTCGGCGAGGTAGTTGTCCACTGCCTGGCGGATCAACTTCGACACCGTGAGTCCTGTCTGGCGGGAGAGCGCTTCGAGCTCTTCGTCCACAACATCGGGGAATCGCACCGAACGACGTGGTGATTCGGGCGTTTCACTGTTCGGGTTCAGCCGGAGCTTTCGCTTGGTGTGAGGTGCGTACTTGCGTGGCTTCGGCTCCGTCGCCATACCTCTCCCCGTCCTCCCCCGACTCGCTGTGTGCGGGCATGACCCTACACCGCTGGGCCACAGTGCGTCGGACACTATTCGGGTTCGGCGTGTCGCGCCGTGCGCGAGATTCCAGCTGACCAGTCGTTGGGCTCCGGGAGGCTGCACTGGGCCGGCCTCGGTGCGCACCGAGGCCGGCCCAGTGGTTCAGACTCGCTCGGTTTCCCGGTTGCGCTCGCTTGCTTCGGCCGTGGGCAACGGTGGCACCGAAAATCCCTCGGCTTCGGCGGCGTCCCGGAACTGCCGCCAGCGGCGACTGACGGTGGATTTGTCGATCTTCAACCGTTGCGCAACGTCGATCTGCTTCAGTTGCGGCTCGCTCACGAGCATCGACGCCACGATCTTGACGGTTTCGTGGGAATCCGAATCTTCGAGGAATCGCAGCAACCCGTCCCGGGTCTGCGGATAGCCGTTGCAAGTCGCACCATCGGAGCGAGGCAGGGTGTTCTCGGCAACGGCAACGGCGGTTCCTGCCCCGTCTGCATCGTTGCGTTCGGACGCCTTCGTAACCGGCAGAGGCGCAACCGCTTCCTCAGCGGGATGCAACTCCGGACGGCGCACACTCGTGGTAGTGCCGGTCTCGTGGTCCCAAGGGGTACCAAGGGCGGATGCTTCATCCTCGACGTTGACACGGTGCTGCACCGGATCTTCGTCCGTTGCGACGGCCCGGTGCTGGGCGCGTTCGTCGAGGACAACCTGCAACAGCATCGTGAACAGGTGGAACAACGCCAGCCACAACAGCGGGAAGATCGCCGCGATGATTGCCGCGATCCACGGGGTTTGCGGGATGAAACCGAGATCCTCCCCCGCTGCCACGCGGGCGAGGTTGCGATCAGCCATCTGCCACGAGTGGTAGGCGTTGCCGATCACGCTCAGTGCGACGGTGACGATCGCCAGTGCCATGCAGTACAGGCGGGCGTAGTTGTATTTGCCGGACACCCGAAAGATGACATAGCCGGCCGTTGCAGCAGCCTGTGCAACATCGATGGCAACCGGTGCCATCCACGCCCGCCCTGGTTGCACGTTGATCTCGATCGCCAGAGCGCGCAACGCATCAAACGAGAGGGTGAACGCCAGCGCTGCGAGAAACAACGCCATCGCTGCAACTGCTGCGATGGCCAGCATCTTCGAGTGGCTCATCGGCCGATTCCTGCGCAACGGGGCCTGGGACTGGGTTGTATCGTCGGACATGACCTGGGGATCTCCTATCTGGTGGTTTTCCTGGTCAGGGCGTCCTGCGGAGCGGCAATTCCTTGCAGGACGCCCGTCATTCCTGTGAATGCAAGCAAAACAGGCATTGAAAGCGTTGGTTGGCTTCAGGTGTCAGCGAGCGGTCGACCGGGAGAAAGGGGCGCATCGACTCCCTCGAACGGTTTCCCGCCGTTGTGCAGTTCGGACCGTCGCCGGACTTCTTCCGCAATGGCCTTCTCGACGAACTGTGACCAGTTGCGGTCGGCTTCGGCTGTGCGTGTGGCGTTGAAGGCGAGGCGGGCCTGGGTGTACACCGTCGGGGCGATGTACACTGTCACCGCCTTGTTGCTCTGCTTCTTCTCGGGTCGCTCAGCAGGTTGCTCGACTGGTTGCGCGGGTGGTGCAACGTTGCGGTGCTTTGCCTGCAACCCGGACAGATCTCCCGTGACCTGTCGTGCGCCGGACGAGACGCGAGGCAGACCTGAGAGCTTCCGGCGCGGCTCGGTCACGATGCTGCCTCCTCGGCTTCTGCTGCGGTCATGCGGCGCACGACCTCTTCGGTGATGCCCACCAAGTCGTCCGCAACGGACGTGGAGGACTGGGGTGCGAGGGCTTGAGCTTGAGCCTCCCCGCGCAGGACCTCGTACCACTTGGGTCCGTTGCGAACCACGTCGTCGAGTTCGTGGACGAGCAGTCCCCGTTCTCGTGTTGCTGCCGCGGTGGCTTCGGAGTGCCGCACCGTCTTGTCGAAGATGGCGTCGGTGCTGCCACCGAATGCCTCAGCGATTGCGTCTCGAGCGTTCTGTTGAACTTTGGTTGCGGACGTGCCGACACCCGTGAGCACAACGCCGAGAAGGTCGAGGTCGGGATTGTCAGCGAGGACCGCATTGAGGCGGTTCATCACGCCGGCCATGCCCTTGCGGCTGGATGCATCGCTCTTGACCGGGATCAGAAGCCATCGTGCTGCGGCCGCAGCTGCCGTCTGCAACGCTTCGTCGCCGGGTGGGCAGTCCAGCAGGATCATGTCGTACTGGTGCGCGATCGGTGCCAAGGCCATTGCAAGAGCGAGTTTCGCTCCTGCTGGGTCTTTGGATGCTCTCGAGGTGAGTGCTGCTGTTGCTGCTTCGAGGTGGTGCCCGCCGGGAGCGACGTCGAGATTTGGCCGGACATCGCGAACCGGCTCGAGTGGGCCGCCGAATGCGAGTGCTTGCGCAAGGTTGCGTCCCTCGTCGTCGAGCTCGGTGTTGGTGTAGCCGAGATCCTCGGCGACGTTACCCTGAGGGTCGAGATCGACGAGTAGAACCTTGTAGTCGGAAGCGGCGAGTAGGCCACCGATATTGGATGCCAGTGTTGTCTTGAACACTCCCCCTTTGCTGTTGATGAGCGCGACGACTCGTCGTAGCGCCATGGCGTCGCGCTTGAGGGACACCTTCTCGCGTGTGACCACTGCACTTCCCTTCCTGTCGTAGCAATCAATGCAGTCTTTGCTTCTTTTGCCAGCAAAACCGGCATTCCTGGTGAATCGGTGTCACCCAGAGGGTTGTAGGCGACTCATCATTGCTGGCAATGAGAACATTACCAGGTATCACCGTAATGCAAGTATTACTTGCATCAGGCAGACTCCACGGCAATACCGGCATTGCTGGTATTGCGTACCCGCTGCTCAAGGAGGTGGAAAGGTGAGTCGGGGCGATCGCCCCGGCTCGGAGGATCCTGCGTGGTCGAGCAATTGCAAGTATTGATGGCGATGATGTTCACTGTCGGCATTGGCGCCTTCCGTGCACGGGCCGGCTACAGCGAAATTGCCTGTAATGCCATTTCGATGGGGTCTCCGCATCAATGCCAGTATTGCTGGTCCGGCCGGCCTTGCCGGGGCCTATTCGTGAATCTCGCGGTGGGGGCGAAGGTGGATACCGGGGGGAACCTGCGCATGCGGTGTCGTGCATCACGGGTACGGGGGTGGTGTCAGTCGGTACGATACCGGCCGGTCGGAGTTCCGGAGTCGTCGATGGGGAGTCGGGGGAGCGGCAGTCGAAGTGATTGCTGCGCTCCCCTCGAATCGATGTGTGTGCGCCGCGTTCTCCGAGAGGGGAATCGAGGTGCCGAGATGGAGGAGGCGTCTGTGGGCCCGGTGGCGGGGGCAGTCAGTGAGCTGCTTGCACATGCGCGGGGGGACGAAGCGGCCTCCGTTCTCGGTCTGGTGCCGACGATCGAGCGGATACGCGGTCGTCCCCTCGTGGTGACCAAGAACGCCGAGCTCGGCCCTGGCGTCTTCGCGCTCTGGAACAACCATCCCGACCGGGACGAGATTCTCCACGCCCCGTGGGTTGCCCACTTGGACCGCGCAATCGGCCACGAGTTCGGCCACATTCTCATGGGGCATGAGGGACGTTCGGCCCACGACACGGCGCGCCGGACTCTTCCGCCCGAATGGCACGGTATGGCCCGGATGATGCTTCGCAAGTACGGGCAGGGACACTGCCCCGACGAGCGTGAACGCCGACAGGAGGAGGAAGCGGAGGCCTTCGGTGCGGAATTGTGCCGGCGGATCTCGGGGGCCGGCATCGCCAGATCGGCCCGCATTCGGTCGTTGCTCAACGAGGCGCTGTAGCGGTGTACTCGACGATTGTTCTGTCGGTGTTGTTGTGGTGGGTCGCTTTCACCAGGGTGCGCCGATGGCGTCAATCGCACTCGGTTCTGGCGCTCGGGATCGCGGTGGTCTTCGTCTGCATGGCAGCGCACACGACCGTCAACGTGGGGCCGGTCGATCGGTTCGTCAGCAACGCGATAGGCGTTGCCAATGCCGCATCGGCGGTGAAGCAAGGCCTCTTCCTGGGGATGTGTCTGGGGGCAGCGTTGCTCCTGGTGGCGCTGTGCGTCCATGACGCAGGTGCTCAACGCCGTTGGGTAGGACCCTTATCGCTGGGTACGGTCGGTGCGATTGTTGTGGCTGTGGTCCTGTTTCTCGGCGCAGCTGATGCTCCGCAGGCGAGAGATGGCTACCAGTTCGATCAGCTCTACGGTCATCTGCCGGGCTATGCGGAGTCCGCGGCCTTCGTGATGGTCGTAGCTGCTGTGCTGTGCACGATCATCACGGTGGTGGTGGTGCACGGCTGGGATCTCGGCACTCCCGCCGGACGTGGTCTGGCGATCGTGGCTGTGGGGGTCGCCGTTCTGTCGGTGTATGCGTGGATGCGCGCCGGGTACATCGTTGCTGCCCGTGCGGGGTGGGTTGAACCCTCCACCCACGTGTTCGATGTGTCGACCGAGCTGGCGCTGGTGGGGTCTGTGCTGACGATGCTGGGCTTTACGTGGGCGTCCATCGAGAGGTTCTTCATGGGCCGGTCGCAGCGGAGGGACTTCGCGGAGCTGTACCAGGTGTTGGTGAAGCAGCGCTGGCCCGGAGTCATGCGGGAATCGTGGTCTGCGCTCGTTCCGGCTCGGCAGGTATCGGATCGGGCGAGTGAAGTGCTCGACGCGCTGTCGATGCAGGCCGACGAGGACGGGCTTCCGGAACGGGGCAGGCCGGCGACACCGGAGTCGATCGCGCGATGGGTGTGCACCGGTGAATCCGGGGGCGTCGGGGTCGACGGGCTGCGACCCCCTAGCGGGACCGACACGGTGAAGTGGGTGCGGGCAGTCGGTAAGGCGTTCGAGGTGCTTCGCGCTTCCGGTGAGGTGGAGTTGCAGCGTTGAAGGATGTGGTAGCCAGAGGCTTGACCGAAATCGCTGCGCCCTGGACGGTCAATGTCGCATCGTGCCTGACGCTCGGCATCCTGATCGGACACCCCGGGTGGGGGGCTTTCGTCGCGCTGTTCGCCGGGGTGCTGCCGATGATGCTGATCGTGTGGGGGATGGTGCGCGAGCGCATCGGGAACCATCACGTAACGGAGCATTCGGAACGGCATGGTCTGATCCTCGCGATACTTGCCCTGGTCGTCACAGCTCTCGTGGTGCAGCTCGTCGCGCAGGGCCCGGTCGAGATGATCGCGTTGACGTGTGCGGCCATAGCGACTCTGGTCAGTGTCGCTGTCTGGACGAGCATGGTCGGCATCAAGGCGTCGGTGCACATGGGCGTGTGGTGCGGCGTCGTAGCGATTTTCGCGGTCGGGCTCAGCCCCTGGTGGTGGACAGGGCTTGCTCTCGCGCCGGCCATCGCCTGGTCCCGGATGCAACTGGGGCATCACACGAGCAGGGAGATAGCGGTCGGTGCGGCCACCGGACTGGCTATCGCCCCGTTGACCTACCTCGCGGTCGCGAACCTCGTCTCCTAGGGGCGCTTCGGTTCGTCGGTGCCGACGCCGGTGTCATAGGGGTTGTACGCGCGGGCGGCGGATGCCACGTCGTTCGTTCGTAGCGACTGCACCCAGGAGATGTAGCGCACGGCCTGCTCGAACGAGTCGTCGTCGGCGAAGTACTGGAGCGGGACGTGGAAGAAGTCGGCGAGGTCCTGGGCGACCTTGAGTCCGGGGTTGGGGCGCTGGCCGTTGAGCAGCATGGAGATGTAGCCCTGGGTGATCGAGCCGCCGTTGCGCCGGATGCCATCCACGATCTCGTTCATGGTGAACGGGCCTCGGTCTTTGGGGTGCACATTGTCGATCAGATAGCGGAGCTTTTCGGCGAATGTCGCCACGCCCACCTCCTCATCGGGAATCAACAACGGCCCAGGTGAACCGGGCTCGTCAAATCTACAACCACCCCGGCGGCGATCAGAATCGCCGCCAGGGGACTCCTCCGCGCCCATTGCCTATCACCACGGTAATATTACTATTGTGATAGAGACGTATGGGGGTTTCCGCTTGGTCGGTCAAACGTATGAACGCAGGTAAGGGTGCCGGTGGTGTCAGCGTGATCCGCCCGGTCTGCGGTGAGCGCGCATCCACAGCGACGTCACCTGCTCCTCGCTCGTGTCGAGAATGGTCGCCAACTTCCGCCTCTCGTCACTCGTCGGGGAGCGTTCGCCTCGTTCGAGCCGGGAGTAGGTGGACTTCGACATACCCAGCTCCTGGGCGATGTCGGACTGTGCCAGACCTCTGCGAGTCCGCCAGCTGGCGAGGGTCTGCGCTTGCTCTGGCACGACGGCGAGTTCGTGCACTGTGACTCCGAGGACTTCGGCCACTCGCTCCAGTGTGCTCGGGCTCGGTGCACTCTCACCGGTTTCCCAGTTGCGAACGGTGTTGTAGGTGACCGAGGACAGGCGTCCGAGATCGGAGCGGGACAGGCCCCGTTCGCGGCGCACCTCGGTGAGCCGGGTGGGATCGAACCCGTACAGGGCGCGGCGCGGCACTCTCACCTCCGTCTCGGGTCCACTCCGGTAACTCTCGCACCAACTTTGCCGCATATGCGCAGCTGGGTGGAAATCGCCGCCGACATTCTGTAGGAAATAACTGTGGGAAATAACTTCGATCTGGAGTAAGGTCGTAGCCGTGAAGGAGGGGAATATGAGCGCGTGGCCCAAACGCTTTGCGGCCATATCATTTTCGGCGGCTGTGCTGGCTACTGCCGGCCTGGGTACCGCCCCGGCCTATGCCCAGTCGAGCACGGGCGATGAACCGCACTGGCTCGGTGAGCTGGTCTCGGACTGCCCGGATCTGTACGTGCTCGGGATGCAGGGCACCACCGAGACGTCGCCGGACGCGCCGGTGAAGGTCGATACCGGAATGCTCTCGAACATCATGGGTCCGCTGCTCGATCAGGCCCGTGAGCTGGGCGCGAGCGTCGATCGGGCGTATGTGCCGTATCCCGGTTCGTTCGGTGGCCTGACGCCAGGCGGCACCGAGTCGTATGTCGAGTCGGTGACGGCAGGGGAGGAGAACCTGTCCCTGGCGGCGCAGAAGGTGCTCTCGCAGTGCCCTTCGGCCAAGCTCGCCGTCGTCGGCTTCTCCCAGGGCGCCCATGCCGCGTCGAACTTCCTGCGGTCGGTCGGCAAGGGCACCGGGGTCGTTCCGGCCCGCTCGGTCGCAGCCGGTGCCCTGTTCGGCGCGCCGACCCGCAGCCCCGGATCGGGACTGTTCCCCGGGACCTCGCAGACGGCCCCGTCGCCGGTTCCCGGCACCAGGGGAGAGGCGGTCAAGGCGCTGTCGGCGGTGTCGTTCACCGCCCCCGAAGGAGGTGGCATCGGGCCGGTGGCCGATCTGACCAGCAGCTACGGCAGCCTGTCGGGACGGGTGTCGTCCTGGTGCCAGGGCGGGGATCTGGCCTGTGATGCGCCGGCGAACGCCCCGGTCGTGCGGGCGGTGGTCAACGTCGCCGGTCAGGTCGAGGTCGGCGGGGATCCGTTCGTCGCGATCTCCACGGTCGGACGGGCACTGGCATCGACGGCCTTCAAGACCGCCGTCGATGTGGTCAACCAGGACATTCAGGCGCCGAAGAGCGCGCTGTCGGCGATCTCGGTCCAGCCGAAGAAGACCATCTCGCAGCGGCTGGCCGAAGCATCCGATCCTCGGGCGAAAGCTCCGACGGGACAGGAAGTCACGGCAGCGTTGATGAAGGTCGGGCTGATCGGCATCAACGCGGCGGTCACGGTCGTCAAGAAGGTGCTGACCCCGGAGACGATCGCAGCGGTCGCGGCGGCAGGGCTGGCCAATCCGGCCGCGGCCTTCGGTGTGCTCGCGGCCAAGACGGTCAGTGTGCTGCCCGAGCTGGTCCCGCCGGCGACCTCGCAGCGGTTGGTGCGGCAGGCGTTCCAGGTCGTGCAGAACGAGGTCAAGGCCAACCGGGACGCGTTCGACCTGGTGGCGATGACGACGGTGCGCAATGTCGCCGCCGAACACGGCTCCTACGGGTCGGTCCCGGCTACTGCCAGCGGACAGGCCCCGACCCGGTTCGCTGCCTCCTGGCTCGCTGCGGTGGCATCCGACCTCAGCGCTGCGGCCGACTCCACCACCTCCACGACGGTGACCTCCACCGCGACGACGCCGACCACTACGACGGTCCGGCCGTCGGCGACCACCTCGACCACCCCGTCGTCGCAGACGGCGACGTCCACCACCTCGGAACCGGCCGTGACCACCACGACTGTGGTCGACGCGGGACCGACGGTGCTCGATCAAGGCGGCATCTCGGCCGCCGAACTCAACTGATTCACGCCTCGACAGAAGAGAGAACCACTGATGAGCAAGCATCACAGGCCGTCACGGATCGCCAAGGCGAGCGTCGTGCCTGCCACGGCCGCCGCGATCGTGGCAGCGGGCACCGGTGTGGCCTGGGCAGCTCCGGTCGAGCTGCCCTCGCAGGGCGGGGTGACCACCCCGGCACCGTCCACTCAGGGCGGCACCACCAGCGCGCCGAAGCCGCCGGCCAAGCAGATCTACTGGACCCCGCCGCCGGCGCAGCAGCGCGAGTACGCGCCGCTGCCGGACTACAACTACGACACCAACCGCTATGAGCGGCAGTCCACTCCGGCGCCGATCAACCCGCTGGAGCTGCGTGCCCCGCAGCCGGTCGAGCCGGAACCGATCTACATCGCTCCGCCCGAGAAGATCATGATCGGCGATGTCCACTTCAACCAGCCGAATTGGGTCACCGACGACGACCGGGAGCGCACCAACAACACCGCCGGTCTGATCCGGTCGGACGTGGCGACGTTCTACAAGTCGATCGGTATCGAAGCCAGCCGTGCCGATCGTGTCGCTGCTGCTCAGATCGGCGCGACGGTGGCCGGTGCGGCAGCCGGCGGGGCGGCCGGTGCCGTTCCCGGTGCCCTGATCGGCGGCACCATCGGCGGTATCGCCGGTGCCACCGCCGGTGGTGTGGTGCCGCTGCCGATCCCGGTGCTGCCCGAGGTCACTACCGGTGTCGCCGGTACCGCAGCCGGAGCAGCGATCGGCGCTGCGGTCGGCGCGGTTCCCGGCGCAGTGCTCGGTGGCGCGGCCGGTCTGGCTGCCGGAACCGCCTTCGGTGCCGGTGACGACGAAGGTCAGCCCATCGAGGTGGAGCTGCCGGACGTGGGTGAAGACGTGCTCACCGAGCAGGCCGGTTCCACGGTCGAGCAGTGGCAGTCCTCCGGCCCGGTCGGACAGGCCGCCGCCGACGCAGTTCAGAACGTCGTGCAGACCGCTCCGCAGGTCGATTCGCAGGTCCGTGAGTGGGTCGAGGTCCAGCCCGGTGGTGAAGGCGTGATCGCCGGTGTGGACAGCGCTCTGGACACCTTCTTCGGCGGTTCGGCCGGCACTGCCGCCGAGATGATCTCGACCGCGATCGGCGACGGGATCGTGCCGGCCTGATCTGCTCGACCAGCTTTCGGTGGGGGCGGGCACGCCCCGCCCCCACCACCCGACGACGGAGGACACTTTGTCGACCGACAATCGAGGAACACTCTTCCCGGACGTGACCGAGCACTACGGGCCGCAGCCGACTCCGACCGAGACCGTTGCGACCGGATCGCTGTACTTCCCGATCCCGGACGAGACCATCGCCGACGCGGTGGTGGCATCGGACCTCGAACCGGTCGATGCCGACGCGGTGATCCAGACCGAACTCGAACCGATTCTCACCGCCGACACCACCGGCGAGCCCGATCCCGACGTACCTTCTCTCCCCGATCCCGGGGCCCACGACCCTGCCGACAACGGCGATGCCGCAACCGAGGTCGATCCCTATGCCGATGCCCCGGACTGGGTGCACGTCCACATTCCGCGAGGTCCGCTGGTGATCTCGCAGCGCAGCCGTGGGGGTCTCAAGTCCGCGATCGGCCGTGCCTGCCCTCCCCGGCCGACTCCGGCCCCCGAGTCGGCCGAGGCCCCCACCAGCGCCCCCGCCGTGCCGGTCACCGACACCGCTGCCGCTGCTCCCGCGAAGCCGGGCGGCGATCGGTCCCGCACCTGGATGCTCGTCGGCGGCGGTGTCGCCGTGCTGGCGGTGGTCTCCGCTGCGGTGGTGACCGCGATGACCGGCAGCACCGACGAACCACAGGCGCCGCCGCTGCCGTCCTCCTCGGTAGTGGCCTCGCCCTCGACCACCCCCTCGACGACCGCGACCGCGGCGCCGCCGCTGTGGTGCGCCCCGGTCGACGAACCCGACCGGATCGTCGGCAACGGCCCCGGTGGACGCGATTCCGGCCCGGCGGTGATCCAGGCATTCGAGCACGCCTACTACGTCCAGCGGGACGGCCAGGCCGTCGCAGAGCTGATGGTCCTGCCCGGCAGCGATATTCAGAGCTTCATCGACGCCGTTCCGGCCGGGACCGAGCATTGCGTGAGCGTGCTGCCGACCGAGGACCCGAACCGCTGGTCGGTCGATGTGCTGCTGAAGTTCCCGCCCGTGGGAGACGAAGGCATCCACAAGCAGTGGATCACCACCATGCCCGCCGACGGCGGGTTGAAGATCGCGAACGTGGAGAATCGATGAACAACGTTGTTGCATTTCGCCGTAGCCCGAAAATCGAGCAACCCGAACACCTCTCGGCCATCGTGGTGGCCGGCTCCGGGGGAGCGGCCGCGACCACGACCTGCCTCGGCCTGGCCACCGCCCTGCGCCTGGGAACCGATGCACAGGTCGCGGCGATCGACGGCACCTTCGGCGGCGGAAACCTGCTCGACCGCGCCGGGGTCGAACCGATCGATTCTGCGCGGGCGATCCGCCAGCTCGGCTCCCGTATGGCCCTCAGCACGGCCGGTGCCGTGGTCGTCGGACACGGCGAATCCTCGGATTCGGTGCTGGTGGACAGCCTTCTCGCCGATCGGCATCTCGCCCGCATCCACGATGTCGGAACGGCGTTGCGCTCGCGCCGTCTGGCTCCGCTGATCGACGCCGGTGCCGCGATCGTCGTCGTCGCCCCGGCCCGATCCGAGCCGCTGAGCCGGATGCGCGACGGCCTCGAATGGCTGATGCGCACCTACGGATCGGACGTGCTCTCCCGCACGGTGGTGTCGATCTCGCACCAGCTTCCGCAGCGCCTGGTCGATCTGACCCCGATCCGGCAGGCGTTGGCCCCGCTGACCGCCGGGTTCGTCGAAGTGCCCTTCGATGCGAGCCTGGCTCGCCCCGGCACCGTCGACCACCGGCACCTGTCGGTCGACTCGATCGACGCCTGGACCGACGTGCTCGACGCCCTCGGCCGAGTCGAGGCCGGCCACCACGACACCGACCACCGGGCCGGGACCGAGGAGCTGGCATGAGCAGCAGAGAACGCATCAGCGTCGAGGTGCGGGTCGATCCGTACCCGGTGGCTGCGCCCGGGCCGGCGGTGTGGCTGCTCGGCGCGCACGGCGGGGCCGGGGTCTCCACCCTCGCCCGGTACTGGGACTTCGCCGAGGATGCGCGGCATCGGTGGCCGTGCGGTGACGCCCGGGAGACCGAATCGCCGTATGTGGTGGTGGTCTGCCGGGAAACCATCCAGGGCCTGTCCAGCGCCCACGATCTGATCCTCGAGCACCGCAACCGCGGGTTGGCGTGCGAGCTGCTCGGCCTGGTCACCGTGGCGAACGCGCCCGGTCAGCCCCCGAAGGAGGTGCGTCAGCTGCGCTCGATCGTCACCGGCGCGGTGGCTGCGCACTGGGCGATCGGCTGGCACCGCTTCCTGGCCTCGGCGGCCCGATCGAGCCTGCCCACCTGGCGCGCCCTCGACGGCGTGCCCATCCAGACCAAGGGAGCAGTCATCGACGTTCCCGAGGACGTGATCGCTGCCGGCGTCGGCATCATCACGGCAATCCAATCCAGCCTGCCCGCCTTGTGGTCGGGGCAGTAAGACACGGAGGACACGTCATGCTTCAGACCGTCGTGGACGTTGCGTATCTCGCACAAGGTTCGGTCAACTTCGACATCAACCCGGAGGTGCCGCCGGGCG
>NZ_WVTE01000291.1:73006-95300 GCF_009939605.1 Rhodococcus sp. YH1
TGGCGCACGCGCCGGCCAAGGGGATCGCGTTTGCCACCGGCACCCCGATCAGCAATTCGCTGTCGGAGATCTGGGTGATGACCAAGTACCTGCGCCCGGAACTGATCGAGCATCGCCACCAGCTGCGGCACGTTGGCGTATTCGGCCATGCGCGTGCGCATCTGGATGCGGGTGGCGGTGGTGTTCATCTCCGGCACCGACACCGGCTTGGCGAAGGTCCCCGCCCAGTTGTCGATCCGTCCCAGGCCGGCGGCATGCAGCAGGTCCGGGCGCAGGTACTTGGTCATCACCCAGATCTCCGACAGCGAATTGCTGATCGGGGTGCCGGTGGCAAACGCGATCCCCTTGGCCGGCGCGTGCGCCATCCCCTGCTCGGCGCCCCGGGCGCGGGCCTTCTCCCGCAGGTACTTGGCCTTCATCTCCAGGTCGGTGGCCCGCTGGGAGCCGTTGGTGACCGACAGGTCGGCGCTGTTGGACGGGCGGGTGAGGTTCTTGTAGTCGTGGGCCTCGTCGATGAACAGGAAGTCGCAACCCGATTGCTCGAAGGTCAGCCCGTCGTCGGTGGCCTTGGCCGCGATGATCTTCTCGATCCGGGCCTCGGTGTTTTTGATCGCCTGCTCGATCTGCTTGACCGTGAACTCCGCGCCCTGGTTGTTGGCGGCGGCGAGGGCGTCGCGCAGTTCGGCGAGTTCGCTGTCGAGGTACTCGATCTGCGCTTCGCGGCGCAGGGCGATGCGACTGAACACCGACTGCGGCACGATCACCAGGTCCCAGTCTCCGACGGCGGTTTGCCCGACGAAGCGTTGCCGGTCGTCGCGGCCGTCGAGTTCGGAGGCGACGAGGATGTTGGCGTTCGGGTAGGCGTCGCGGGCCTCGACCGACCACTGCGCGAGCAGGTGATTGGGCACCACGATCCACGGCTGGCGGATTTGTCCGAGCCGTGTGGCTTCCATGCACGAGGCGGTGATCGTCAGGGTCTTGCCGGCCCCGACGACATGGTCGAGCAGGATCGTCTCGTCGTGCAGGAACCGCTGCACCGCCGCGGCCTGATAGTCGTACGGCGTGTACTTCGGGTTCAGCCCCGGAAACGACTTGCTGCGGCCGTCGTGGACCGGTTTGACGTAGGAGTTGTAGCGCTCGTTGAATGCGCGGGCCAGGCGCAGATAGCGGTCGCCGTCCTCCCACAGCCACTTTTCGAACCGTTCTTGCAGCGCCGCGGCCGAGGCGTGGGCCTGTTCGGTGAGCTTGACGTTGAACCGCGGCTTCGGGGAGCGTTCGAGCTCGTCGGCGGTCTTGAGGATTTGGACGGGTTTGTTGTTGGCGAGCAGCTCGACCATCTTCACGCCCGGAAGCCGGTCGGTGCCGTACTTGTCCGGGTAGCCGCCGGACCATTCGTGGCGGCTCTTCTGGTCGGTCCCGAGTTTCCAGGTGCCGGTGACCGTGTCGTGCTCGACGGTCAGCCGGTCGTCGCGCAGCCCGAACTCCTGGACCAGGAACTGGCGGTAGTCCTCGACCGGAATCCAGGTCGCGCCGATGCGCACCCCGATCTCGGCGGGGTCCACATCCGCCGGCACCACCGATTCCAGGGCCTGCACCAGCGGCGCGTAGCGGGGATCGTCGGCAGCTTTGACCTTCGCGAGTGCGAGCTTGTCGCGGACCTGCCCGGACAACGCGACGGTGGCCACCTCCCACTGGTCGTCGGCGTGCAGGGACGGATAGATCTTCCCCTGGGCCTGCTCGAGCGCGTCCTCGACGGACACATTCAGCAGCTCGGCCACCCGCTGCGGGGCGATGTGTCCGAGTTCGTCGAAGCAGATCGCCAACGCCTCGTCGAGGTCGGCGGCGCCGGTGGCCTTGTCCTTGAAGGGGGTGGTGTCCTCGGTGAAGATCGCCGTCTTGGTCGCCACCGCCTCGCTGCCGTCGAAGCGCGACTGGAAGTTCTCGATCGCCAGCACCATGCCCAGCCGTGGATCCCGGGCGATCGCGCCCTGCAGATGCGCGGAATACCGCCGCGGCTGCGGCTGCTCGGCCGCCTTCTCGCACAGCTCCTCATACACCTGGTCGGGAATCGACCCGGTGTAGGGGCCGGCCTGCGTCGGGTCGAGTCCGTCGGCAATAGCCTCGTCGCGGCCGGTCTTGAGCCGCCACTCGTCGATCGCCTTGTCTAGCCGGGCGGCGGTCTTCGCCTCCGACAGCGGCGTCGGTTCGGTGAGCTTGAACCGGTTCAGCGGCCCCCACCGGCGCACGTAACGGTCGTAGAGCGAGTTCAGCCGGCCCCGGAGCACGTCCCGGTCGGCGACGGTGGCGGTGCGGGAGCGGCTGGCCTCGGACAGCTCCATCACCGTCTCACCGAGAGCGATGAGCACCTTCCACTGTCGCGCCAGGTCCTTGCCGCGGCAGCCGACCTCGGCCCAGCCCCGGCCGAGGGTGAACTGCTCGAAGCGATTCTCGGTCTCGTGGAACCGCATCGCACCGGGCAGCACCTCGTTCGAGTCCAGACCGGCTCCGGTGCGCAGCCCCGGTGCGGTGAACGCCGAGGCCGCGGCCGGGTCGGGGGCCGGGGCGGTGAACCCGAGACCACGCGCGACGGCCCGGTCGACGATCGGATCGAGCTGGGTGCGCAGCTGCTCGGCCAGGGCGCTGCCGGGGTGCGGGGTGACCCGCAGCGAGCCCCCGGCATACATGCCGCCCCCGACGGTGAGGGTGCCCAGCACCCGCTCCGGGTACTTCGCGAAGTAGGGGTTGATCCAGGTCCGCGCCGGCTCACCGGTCTTGGCGTCGATCGCGGCGACCTGCACGGCGGGTGCGGCCCAGTCGAGAGTGTCCTCGGTGGGGGTCGCGCCGTCCTCGCGGCGGCGGAAGATGAGCACGTCGGTGACCACGTCGGTGCCGGCCTGCCGGTCGAACGCGCCGGTGGGCAGACGCACCGCACCGATCAGATCACCCTTCGCGGTGATCGCGGCGCGCTGTTCGGCGCGGCGGGCATCGGAGGTGAACATGCTCGTCACCACGGCGACATAGCCACCGGGCGCGGTCAGCGCCAGGGACTTGGCGATGAAGTGGTTGTGGATCGCCAGACCGTCCGCGTTGTGGATCGGATCGACGGGCGCGAACTTGCCGAACGGGACGTTGCCGATCGCCCCGGTGAACGTGTTCTCAGGCGCGAAGTTGCGCTCGAAGCCATGATTGCGGATCTGCTGCGAGGGATACAGGTAGTGCGCGATCTTCGCGCTGATCGGCTCGATCTCGACACCGACCATCCGCACCGAGGCCGGGGCGGTGCCGACGAAATGACCGGCCCCGCACCCAGGTTCGAGCACCAGAGCGCCGTCGGGCAACCCGGCACGCGCCGCCGCCCGCCACAGTTCCGCCACCACCGCGGGGTCGGTGTAGTGCGCGTTCAGGGTGGTCTGACGGGCCTGGGCGAAGCCCTTCTCCCCAAGCAGATCGAGCAACTCGGCGTGCTCGTCGCCCCACTGCGCGAGAACCCTCGGGCGTTCGTCGAAGACCTCCGGCACCGCTCCCCAGCCGGACCACCGCGCCAGCACTGCCTGTTCGTCGGCGGTGGCCGGTCGCTGCTGCTCCTCGAGCCGGCGCACCAGGCGCAGGGCGGCGATGTTCGCCCGTGCCCGGGCCTTCGCCCCGGACGGGACCAGCACCTCGGTGCCGAGATTGAAGTCCCGTGCCTGCACATCCTGCGGGGCGGGACGCACAGCCGCGGCGGTCTCGGCGGGCCGCTCACCCTCGAGCTCCGCAGCACGGTCGCCGGTCTCGGTGACGACCTCCGGCTGCTCGCCTGCGGCCGCGGCGGTGGCGGCGGCCGACGGCTCGGCCGCACCGGCGGCTGCGGCAGCCTCCGGCTGCGGTGCCGCCTCAGCCTGCGGTTCTGCGATCGCGGCGGATTCGTCTTCGGCGGCCGGTGCGGCGGCCGGCCCGATGGGGCCGACCATCAGACGGTCGTCAACCGCCCATGAGGTCGCGGCGGCATCACGGCCGGCCTGGGCCGCCGGTTCGGCGGGAGCCGACTCGGCCTGTTCGAAGATCACCGCGCCTGTGTCATCGACCGCAGGCGCTACGACTCGAGGGGACGGCGGCTCGGCCTCCTCGCTGATCCGTAGTTGTTCCGCCTCCGCCTCCCTCTCGGCGTCGGCCTCGGCAATGTGCTCCGTGTCGCGCTGCTCGCCCTGGCGTGCTGCCGCGAGGCCGGCGCGAGCGTCGGCGATCGCGTCCCGCAACGTCAGCTCGGGTCGGGGCCGGCCATCGACGTACGTGATGGAGGCGGAGCTTTTCGGTGCCCGCCGGGAGCCGATGGTGATGTGCCGGCCAGCGGGATCACCGACGACCACCTCTCCCGCCCCGGCGAAGGTCAGGTCGGTGGGGGCGAGGCTGTAGAGGTCGTCGCCGGCCGCCCGGATCTCGCGCAGGACCTGCGGGTCCACGTCGTGCGCGAGCGTCCAGTGCAGGTCGATGCCGAGGGATTCGAGCAGGTCGACCTCGGCCGGGAAGTCGCTGCGCAGCTGGTCGATGATGCCGCTGCGCACGTCGTTGATGAGTGAATGGTCGGCAGCGGCCGAGCCGGATTGGCTGTACTGCCACAGCAGGTCCGCCCGGGCGGCGGCGTGGTAGAACTCGTTGTTCCGGGCGTAGGCGTTGGACCTGGTCAGCACGGTGGCGCGGGCCTGGGCATAGGGGCGGTAGACACGCTCGATCCACTCCGGGATCGGGATGTTGCCTGCTTCGAGCAGCGCACCGACCGCCACCCGTGCATTGCGGCCGCAGGTGACGAAGGTGCCGCCCCCGTCGAGGGTGTAGTCCCAGCCTCGGGCCGGGAGATAGCTGACCTTGCTGGTCAGGCGATCGTTCAACTTCAGGGCACAGTATGCGGCTCCGTCGCTGAACCGGGCGGCAAGGTCCGATGCCTGGGGTGCCGGCAGGTTCGGGATGATGGTGCCGCGCATCTCCGCAGCCAGCCGGGTGGCGGGGATGTCGGCGGTCGCCGCGACGAGATCGGGGCGTTCCTCGGCCATGACCTCGAACGCGGTCTCGATGCCGATCTCGATTAGCGGGGTGCGCGTGTCCATCGGCAGTCCGGCCCACGATCCGAGGAGCGGGTCCCGGCGCGCGTGCATGGTCATCCACGCCGTCCACTGCGCGGCGGTGTCCTGATCCCAGGTCAGCTCGGGGCCGTGGATGCGCTCCCACTCGGCATAGGCCCGCTCGTACAGCTCGGCCGGCAGCGGGTGGTTCTCGAGCAGGACTTTCGCTGCGGCCTGCCGCAGCGGGGATGCCTCGCGGGCTGCGTCGGCAATCAGCCTCTGGGCCTCGGCGCGGGCCACGGCCGGCAGGTACTCCGGGCGCCGGCCCTCGACCTGGGCGATGAGCCTGGGATCGACAGCGACCTCGGCGATCAAGGCGCGGCGTTCCTCGGCGGTGGCCTCGCGGCGTCCCTGCGCGACGCCGTCGAACCACCGGCTGCGGATCTCGTCGCGGGCCTTGCGGCGGCGCACCGCCTTGATCGCGGCGGCGACCTGCGGGTCGGTATCCGGTTGCGGCAGGGTCAGCGGGTCGTCCGGGTCGTAGGCTGCGCGGCCTCGCGCCCACCATTCATCGACCTCGACGGTGGCGGCCTGGTCGATGCCGTCCTGCACGGCGTCGACGTGCTCGCCGCGCTGGGCGGCGGTGGCGGGTTCGGCCGGCTCCCGGGTGTCGAGCACGGCCTGGGTGGTGTCGAGGAAGTCCTCGGTGATGTGGCGTTCTTTGCTGGCGCGGGCATCGACGATCGTGTCGGTGACCTCGGCGGTGACCGGGTGCTGCACCGGCTCTCCGGTGCGGGCCTGCCAGTACGCCTCGGCGGCGCGGTGCCCGAGTTCGCCCAAGCGTTTCGGATCGGACAGGATCGCCCGGCACACCAGGAACATCCCGTCGGTGAGCGAGTCCCGATCGGCCATCAGATCGGCCAGGGCGACCTGCGCCTTGACCTTGAAATGACTCTCGGCCCACGAAAGGAACTGCGCGGCGGTGTTGACCTGTGGGTTCGCGGCAGCATCGGCCTCGGTGTCCGGCTCGGCCAAGGTCTTGAGCAACCGACGCTCGACCTGGGCCAGCGGATCGATCACCGGCCGCGGCTGCCGAGCCTGCCCGGCCTGCGGTTCCCCGCTCCGGGACACCCCGGCAGCGGCCTGGTCCTCGGGTGCCGGCTCGACCGGCGTCGCGGCCGGGATGAACATCGGTCCCGCGGGACGGCCGGTGAACTGGGCCTGCGGGAGGTTGCCGGCCAGCAGCGCGGCGATCAGGTCGTGGGCCTGGCCTTTGGTGAGGCCCGCCTCAACCACGAACGGCGCGGTCGTCTCCGCTGCCAGACGCTCGAGGGTGCGGAGCTGACGGGCGGTGGCCGGGTGCTCACGCCACGCCGGCTTCGCGGCCGCGACCTCGCGCACCGTCCGTTTGGGAACGGCCTCCGGGTTGATCCCGAAAGCGTGCAGCTCGCTGCGCAGCCGGTTCTCCTGCGCCCGCAGCTCACGCCAGCGGCCCCGCAGACGTTCGAGGCGCTCGGTGAGCGTGGCGACGCGCTGACCGTTGAGATCGATACCGCGCTCGAGGCCGAGTTCGTGCGCCCTCGCCAGGGCCGTCCTGGCTTTGACCAGGCGACCGCCGAGTTTCTCGGCCTGCGTTTCCAGCTCGACGAGCTGATCGCGGACCTGCGCCCACTGCGCCTGGATCAGAACGGCAGATCCGGGTCCTCCGGCGGGTTGCGGCGCATCTCGTCCTCGATCAACGCCGCCAGTTCGTCCGCCAACGGGTCGCGGGAGGTCATCGGCACCGGTTGGTTGTCCTCGATCCGCTGCGCGATCAGGGCCTTCGCCAACGTTCGGAACCACCCCGGCTTCGCCAGCCACACCCGTTCCACGACTCGTACCGCGGTCGGGTTCGGTCGCACGTTCCGTGTCCGCCACCGCTCCGGGTCCTGCGCTGCCCGGGCGGCTTCCCAGTCCTTCTCGATTTCCTGGTCGGCCCACTCCTCGAACCGCTCCCACGACTCCCGCATCTCGGGTGTCACCTGCGGATACAGCTCGGTGGCGAGCACCATCTCCCGCGCCGCCCGCCACGCTGTTTCCTTGGCCTGCAGCACGTCCCAGTACGTCGCGTCCGGCGCCGCCGGGTGCGCCTGCTCGAACTGCTCGGCCGCGTCCTCGGTCATCTGCTGAAGGCGCAGCGCTTCCCGGTCGATCCGCTCCTGCTCGGTCGCCGGATCGAGCCCCAGCCACTCGACCAGAATCCGCCTGGTCTCGGCCGCGATCCGCAGGTCGATCCCCTCGACCTGCGCCCTGAAATCCTCGCTCTGCGTCACCGCTGCGTCCTCCTTGATCCTCGGAACCGGATGCGCCCCGCGGGGCGGCTTGCTCTGCCACACGACCTCCTCGACTGCGCCCGATCCCGGGCGTAGTTCCCCCCCTGTTCCGCAAGGGATTACAAGGTCGATATTACCATCAAGATCAGCGAAAAACCGCGTCTGACCTGCGGTTTTCCTCTTGTCGTCCGGTGCGGGCGTTACGGCAGGCGGGCTGCGCGAGGGGTGGCCACAGCAACCGCCAGAACGAACAGCAGCGGGAAGATCATCAGTCCGCCGAGCCCGGCGAACACCGCCCGGCCGGCCCTGCCGTAGCGCCGGTACGAGCGCGACGCGCACACGGCCGCGCTCACGGTGGACAACAGATTGAAGATCGACAGGATCACGAAAAAGCCCACAATCGAAGTCCCTTCGTCGGCGTGTTAGGCCAGGGGTGGTTAGAGATCGAACAGGGAGAACTGGTTCTTCGCGGCCGCGGCGTCGGTGTCGCGTTCGTACCGTTGCGCCATCAGCCGCGCCGCTTCCGGGGCACAGCCGATCTCCTGCGCGACAGCGTGCCAGTCGGCACCGTCGGCGTTCATCTCCCAGGCGGTGCGGTGCAGCTCGTCGTCCATGCGCGCGTCCTCCTCCGTGTCGGCCGGCCGTTGGTTGTCTATTTTGCAATATTATTGACTGGACTGCAATTGACGCCGACCCCGCGGCAATGAGGACCAGGCACCCGCATAGCCTTCTCATGTAACAGTTCAACCGGGAATGGCAGGGAGCAGGATGAGCGACGAGTCCAACGTGCTGGATCAGTTGATCTCCCGCGTTGACGACGACACACTGCGCGCCCGTCTCGCCCACGAAGTCGACCTCTTGCGCGGATCTCGCCGATTCGGCCTCGTCTTCGACCGGCACCTGCCCGAGTCCGTCCGACTACCCGACCACCCCATCCGCAAGGGCATCCGCGTCGCGCTGCGCGACGAGTCGTCTGCCAAGACCTGGGTCGTCGACCGGTTCACCGACCGCACCCGCGAGGTCGCAGTCCTCACCGGCGATGGCGGTGAGCGGCACATCTGCGAGCTGATAGTCGTCCGCGAGTTCGGTGAGCCGATCTACCCGGGCCTCCGTTCAGTCGAGCGCATCGAGAACGGACCGGCCGACGCGCCGTGGCACGTCGTGATCAACGGCGAGAACTTCCACGCCTTGCAGGCGCTGCGGTCCACGCACCGGGGCAAGGTCGACCTGATCTACATCGATCCGCCCTACAACACCGGCGGCAAGCGATCCTGGCTCTACAACGACAAGTTCGTCGACAGTAGCGACCGCGCAAAGTCTTCGAAGTGGCTGTCGTTCATGGAGCGTCGACTTACCGTCGCACGGGATGTGTTGAAGCAGTCGGGCGCGATCATGATCTCGATCGGCGACGACGAGCAACACCGACTTCGCATGCTCATGGACCAGATTTTTGGTGCAGAGAACCAGGTCGCGCAACTCGCTGTCGAGATGTCCACGACCTCGGGCCCCAAGACGACCAATGCCCAACAGGGAACAATCGTCAAAAATGTAGAGTACGTACTTATCTATCGCAAGTCTGAGGCATTCGATCTCGAAGTCAAGCACACCCCGCTCTATGACGGGATCGACAAATGGGATGCGAACTATCCGCTGTGGCTCAACGACGACGGGACCACTGATTCAATCTACGGACGACTTGATCGCGAACCCAGCGTGCGGGCGGATATCGAGCGATTCGGGCTGATTCATCAGACAGGAAAACGTAAGGGCCAATTTATCGGCGCACCCAAGATGGACGTCCTTCTCGCCGCTTCCACCGCGGCCCGGGACTTCGTCCACGCCAACCTGCACCGTATCGGTCGTACTGATACGGCTCCGGTATCGGGCAAGGACGTCGACGTGCCTGCAGGGCGATGGGTGGACCACCGGACCGACGGCCGGTCCTACCGACTCACCAGGTCAAGCGCAGGAAAAATCTGGCAGATCTATACTCTCGATCGTAATTTCCGCAACTCCGACGACTATGATCCACGATTTGGGCGCACTGTGATCCGAGGGGATTTATGGCGCGGTTTCTACTCCGACATGGGACATGTAGGAACTGAAGGGGGTGTCGGATTTGCTAATGGAAAGAAACCTGTGCGCCTCATCAAACAGCTTGTCCGGTGGGCCAACAATTCGCCGGATGCTGTGGTGCTGGACTTCTTTGGCGGCTCGGGCACGACGGCCCACTCGATTATGTCGATGAACGCAGAAGACGGCGGAAATCGCAAGTCGATAATTGTCACCAACAATGAAGTTGGAATTGAGCAGCAACAGAGGCTGCGCCGGCAAGGTCGGCATCCCGGAGACCAGGAATGGGAGCAATGCGGGGTCTTCCAGCAAGTCTGCCGGCCCCGGATCTCGACCGTGGTCACCGGAAAGCGCCCGGACGGCTCCTCTTACTCGGAGGGACTCGCGGCGAACGTCGAGATGTTCGACCTCACCTACCTCGATCCCGGTATGGTGCGCCGCGGGCATGAGTTCGAGTCCGTGGCCCCGCTGATGTGGCTCGAAGGCGGTGCCCGCGGACCCCGCATCGACGAAGTCCCCGAGAAAGGCTGGGCACTCACCGGCGCGTACGGCGTTCTGTTCGACGTCGACGTGCTCACCGCATTTGCTGACGCCGTGACCGACGCCGCGACCAGTGGAACGCCCCCTGCGGTGGTGTTCGTCATCACCGACTCCGAGGCCGAGTACCAACAGGCCGTCGAGCGGCTCCCGGTCGGGATCGAGACCGTCCAGCTCTACGAGGACTACCTGTCGAACTACACCATCAACATCACCGGTGGTGGGCGGTGAAGTTCACACTGGAGCCGTACCAGAGCACCGCGGTCGAATCGGTGCTCACCCACCTGGCCAAGGCCCGAGCCGGCTACCTCGACGACGGGGAGCGCACCGCCGTCGGTCTGACCGCGCCCACCGGCGCCGGCAAGACCGTGATCGCGACGGCGGTGCTCGAAGGGATCTACAAGGGCACGCCCACGCGGACTCCGAACCCGGACATGACGGTCCTGTGGATCACCGATGACCGCTCGCTCAACGCGCAGACGATCTCCAAGATCACCCAGGCCTCGGGCGGATCGATCGACATCAACCGCATCCGCTTCCTCGGCGAGGTCGACCACCGCACGCTCGAACCCGGTCACATCTACTTCGTCCACATCCAGGCGATGCAGAAGAACTCGACGCTGCACGCCGTCCGGCCCGACGGCACCCACAACGACAAGCGCACCCACGGCGCCTGGGACATGATCGCCAACACCGTCCGGGAACGCGGCGAAGACTTCCTGGTCATCTGGGACGAGGCGCACCGCGGCGCGGGCACCAAGAACACCGACCGCAAATCGATCGCCGGCACCATCGTCGGCGGGGGCACCACGAACATCGGCACCGTCCAGCCGCCGGCCCCGGTGGTGCTGGGCATCTCGGCGACGCCGGACCGATTCCAGGCCGCCATGCAGGCCGCGGACCGCACCATGCGGCTGGTCGAGGTCAAGGCCGGCGACGTCCGTGAATCGGGTCTGCTCAAGGACCGCATCCTGCTGCGCAGTCTCGGCGAGTCGCAGTCGGCCGACAACACGATGCTCGCCCTGGCCGTCGAGGACCTGAAGTCCTCCGACCAGGCGTGGCGCATCCACCACGCGACCACCGGCGACCGGCCGGTCGAGCCTTTGCTGGTGGTCCAGGTCGAGCAAGGTCTGTCTCCGGCGAAGGAGGAGGCGCGGCTCGCCGAGATCCTCGCGGTGATGGAATCGGCCTGGCCCGTGTTGTCGGACTACGCCGTCGCCCACGCGTTCGGCGACCACGGCCAGTACAAGGTCGGCGACAAGACCGTCCGATACCTACCGCCCGAGGCCATCTCCGGTGACGACCAGGCCCGCGTGGTGCTGTTCAAGTCCGCGCTGACCACCGGCTGGGACTGCCCGCGGGCCGAGGTGATGATCTCCTTCCAGAACAAGGACAGCTACACCGAGATCGCCCAGCTGATCGGACGATTGGTCCGCACGCCGCTGGCCAAGCGTGTCGACGGCGGCGACGACCGCCTCAACGAGGTCGCCGCGTACCTGCCCGGGTTCCGCACCGAACACGTCGCCCGCGTCGTCAACGCCCTGACCGAGGACGAGACCGTCGAGGTCGACGTCGTCGTCGCCCCCGTCGTGTGCGAGAAGTCGGCCGATGTGCCCCCCGAGGTGTTCGATCTGCTCGACTCGCTCCCGTCCTACACACGGCAGAGAACAACGTTCAGTTCCCGTACCGCCCAGCTGATGCGCCTGGCCGCCGCGCTCACCGAGCACGACCTCCTCGAGCAGGGCTCGGCCAAGGCCAAGCAGTGGATCGTCGACCAGATGCGCGCCGCCGACGGACAGCGCAGCAGCGAACTCGACGCCAAGGTCGAGGACATCATGTCCCTGACCGTCAGCACCACGATGGTCGCCTACGGCGAAGCGCTCATGCAGAGCGTCGGCAGGTCCGCCACCCCCACCAACGAGCGCGACCTCGAGGGCTACTTCCGGAAGGCCAAGCGTCTGCTCCCGGACGGCTCGGCCAACTGGTACTACAACGACCTGTGCGATCGAGGCGAGGACGACATCGACGCCTCGGCCCGCCTGGCCGCGATGGCCGACCTCGGATTCAAGACGGTCATCGAGGAACAGGCAGCGGCCCTCATCGACAACTGGCGTCAGCAGCACGCCGCCAAGGTGTCGGCGAAACCGCGCCATGTCCGGGACCAGATCGAACCGCTGTGGCACCTGGGCGGAACGCCGATGCTGCCGACCACGGTCGCGGTCCGCGACGCCTACCCAGCGGCAACCGAGAAGGTGCGCGGTGCGACCGTCGAGCCGATCGACACCTACCCCTCGCACCTCTACGTCATCCCGGCGGGCAAGCCCGACGCCGGCAAGTTCCCCGTCGACACCTCCCGCTCGTCATGGGAGCAGGAAGTCCTCGACTCCGAACTCGACTCCGACACGCTCGTCGGCTGGTACCGCAACCCGTCATCCGGCCGGCACGCGTTGGCAGTCCCGTACGAGTTCGGCGACAAGCACCAGCTCATGCACCCCGACTTCCTGTTCTGGCACGACGACGGCGACAGCCAGTACGTCATCGACATCGTCGACCCGCACCGCTTCGACCTCGCCGACACCTCGGCCAAGTGGTCCGCGCTGGCACGCTACGCCCAGGACCACGCCGACCGCGTCCGCCGCTGCCTCGCCGTCGCAAAAGTCGGCGCATCGCTGCGGGCCTTGGACCTCACCGCCCCCGGCATCGACGAACGCATCGCCGCGGCCACGAATCAGAACCTTCTCGAGGCGATCTTCGTCGCCGAAGGGGTGTCGTATCCTTGACCACCCCAATACCAACTGGAGGATGAGAGTGGGGCAGCCGAACAGAGGGCGTTTTCTCGACCGACCGACCCCCTGGGTGGACCCACCCCCGCCGGGACCGACCGTTGTCATCGACATCGATGGTCCACTGGCCAAGATGGACGCGTTCACCTACCTGATTTAGGCCCCCAAGTACAAGGACCGGGACTGGAAGGCCTTCCACAGGCACTTCAGCGACGCCGCGCTCAACCGGCCCGGCGGCCGCCTCGTCCGCGACCTTGCCGGCGCGGGCTTGACCATCGCGTACACCACAACGCGTCTCGGCGCGTTCATGCCGACCACGGACTACTGGATCCGGCAGAACTCCCTACCTCCGGGACATATCGAGTGCCGCGACTTCTGGACCGACGGCACCGTCCGCCCAGCCCTCGACATCAAGCGCCGGCATTGGTGGAAATGGGTCGACAAGTACGAGGACCGGTCACCGGTCGTGGCCTGGATCGACGACGACCCCGAGGCTGTGGCGATGCTCGCCGAGCAGGGCTGTCCGGCCTGGCAGTTCGTCCAGCTCGTCGGCGAGCATCGAGCCGGAAACCTGCTGTCGACGATCGAGCGCGGCCCCGGCCCGCGGTCGAGTTCGCCGAGCAGCGCGCCGCAGCCCGCCCGATTTTCGACGAGGCCGAAACGGTCCGCCAACGCACACACCCGAAATGGCAGCAGGCACACGCAGCCCGCATGAAGCAGCAGCGGCAGAAGGAACACCGCCAACGGCTCGCCCAGGCGTGACCGGCGACGGTCGACTGTCCTCGCCGGCACCGACACCGGTCCTGACGAGGCACTCGCGTGGGCGGAAGTGACCGGGCGTCCGGCGCCCCGGTCCGACGGCTCTCCGCGGGTGGTGAGACCGGTGTGGGGCCGGGGTGTACCGTGGCCGTCGGTCACGCGCGGTCACCCCCGAGCGTGCGGGCCGTGCGCCCCGGCCTCTCCCCCCGACGCCGGGGCGCTGGCCTTTTCAGTATGTATATGTAGTGGCCCCCCGACGGCGGGGATCAACTCGCTATCCATGTACAAGCGGGAAACAGCACGTCCGCTGGTACGTTGCGAGACTCTTCCTAGATTCGTGGTGAGCGGATCATGTGACGCGACCAAGAACGCGGCCGGCGCGAGCCAGCTTCTCGCGCTCGCGATCCGCGGCGCGGGCGGACGCTGATCGTCGGCGCGAGTCGGCACGAGCACGTGAATCGACAAGCCGCGCAACCGTTGACGGATGCCACCGTCCGCCGCGTTTCGCGGGCACGCCAGCGTCGTTGAGGCGGCGGGCGATAGCTCGCACGCCGACCCCTTCGGCGGCCCAGGCACGCATCTGGCGCAGGACAGCAGCTTCCTGGGGGTGCTCGATGAGCTGGTGATCGACAACACGCTGACCGTAGGGAGGCGATCCTGTTGCGTATCCGCCGCTTTCGGCCTTCTGCCGTCTCCCTGATTTCAGGCGTTTGACGATCAGCCCACGTTCGAGCTGGGCGGCGGCTCCCATGACCTGCCGGACGAACGTGCGCATCGGATCGTCGTCGTCGTCGGGGAGGTGTTCTCCCCGGTCGGCGGTGAAGAATCGCTTTCCGTGTGCCCACACCACCGACAGGATGGCTTCCTGCTGGGTGAGGTGGCGGGCGAGGCGATCGAGGTTGGGAGCGAGTAGGGCGTCGACCTTCCCATCGGTGAGCATCTGCAACGCTTCGGCCAGGCCGGGGCGTTCGTCGTCACCGGCCTTTCCGGTAACCCCCTCGTCCCGGCACATCCTCACGATCCGCATGTTGTGTGTGCGGGCGTAGTTGCGGCAGTCCTTCTCCTGGACGTCGAGGCCATAGCCCTCGAGCTGCGTTCCGGTGCTGACTCGGCAGAGCACGACTACCCGGATCGGACGCGGTTCGTGGGTTACCGTCATGCTCTCAGCGTATCTATCTATGGATATAGATAGAACGACGCAGGTAGAGCGGTTTTCGTCCGATGGAGTGGGCCGTACTTGTTCCGGCGGGGGTTTCCCGGTGGCGAAGCCATCGGTTTCTCCTCGTTCCCCGGTCGGGAGGCCCCCGGTGGCGTCGCTACCGGGTTGTGGGGCCAGTGCGCCGCCGTCCGCGGCGGTGGTGAAGGCCCGCGAGGGGAGGCCCCGCCAGGGGCCGAGCCGTGAGGCGACCATAGTGCTGTCTAAGCAGGTAGGTTCGGGCGGCAGCATTCGTGCGGAAAGCGCGCACCGCCTCCGGGGCGGTAGCGGTGCAGGTCGTGCGCAGACACCGCGTCCGGCACGAGATCCTCGCCCACGTCCGGTCCGCACATACCTGGCCGGAATGTTCCCTGCTGTCATCGGTAACACTCTGATGAGAAAAACTCAGTTTTCAAGTATGAATCGGTCCAATCCTTTGCGGCGTCGAGTAGGAAGAGCTAACCTTTATCATCAAGTTTCCAGAGATGGAAAGGGGGTGAGTCGTATGGCTTTCAAGAAAAGTCGGAAGAGCTATCAAGAGCCCATGCTGCGGGTGATCGGAGAGTTCCGCCGAACCACGCGCGGGTTGGGCGCATGGACTGTGGACGGAACGCATCTAGGGCGTCGAACCTAGACCCTTCTCCTCCCTACGATTAGAGATTGGCGGAGTGGTGCTCGGCCGTAACGTTACTGGTTTTGTACTCTTGCCCGACGCAGAGACAAGCCGTGTTGCGGCCGAGTGCCTCTCCAGCTGGGGTAATATCGAGCATTCGTACCCCTCAGGTAGACCAATGCTAATTCGCAATCAACGGAGCCACCGACTTTCTGTTGCTTGTTTGAAGGATCGCCGAGCAGCAATTATCGGAGAACACAGCGTTTCACCCGAGAAGTTGCGGTGCGCTCTCTCTGCGATTACCACCAATGAAGGTTGGGATTCCTTCGTTAGCACTACTAGTGGTTCGTTCCATCTACTCGTAAGCGACTCTGGTCATCTCCGCGCCTACGGGTCGGCATATGGCACATGCCGTTTATATTATGCATGGCATTCCGGTTCGATACTGGTCTCCGATCGCTCCTTCCTCCTCGCCGTAGCAACACAGGCAACGGTCAACCCATCTGTCCTGTCCACTTACCTCATTGAGAGCCCTCCTTTTCGCTTGGCGGAACAGCCGCTCTGGAATGGTGTGATGCCCGTTCCACCTGGCCACGCAATAGCCCTTCGCCACTCAGGCACAGCACCGACGATTAGGAGATGGCGGGAATACGGCGTCGGTGGACATCTCGACACCCCACGAGCAGCCGATGCGGTCCGAAAAGCACTTACATCTGCTGTTGAAGCAAGACTCGCAGCTTACAGTTCTGTTAGCTCCGAACTGTCAGGGGGTTACGACTCAACATCGATCACCGCAATCGCGTCTAGATGCACTGAACACCTAATTGGCCATACTACGGCCGGCAGGGACCCGCTAAACGAAGACATGCATTGGGCCTCTCTGGCTGTGCAGGAATTGTCTGGCATCGAACATGACGTTATGGCCCCACACGACCATGCTCTGTTCTTCGACCGAATTCTCGAAGAGGCTGTTCCCCTCGATGAGCCATCGATAGCCACGGCAGGTGCAGCACGAGTTATGGGGGTCTACCGTCGCCTTCGAGCCCGAGGCTCATCCCTGCATTTGACGGGACACGGGGGAGACCAGTTGTTTACACATCTCGCTGTCACGTTACAAGATAATTTCAGACGAAAACCGCTTCTCGGGTCACGTCGCGCTCTACAGGCCGCTTCCTATGGGAATTGGCCCCTACGCGATCTTGCTCAAGTCTTCATGGATCAGAGGTCTTTCCGGTCATGGTGGGCTGCAGAGGCACAAAAACTAAACGTCGATGACAACCAACCCCGTCCTCTCTTGGGCTGGGGAGTGCGCCCGCGCGTCGCACCATGGGTGGCCAGATCAGTTGTCTGCCAACTCCAGAACAAGATCGCGACGGATCTGGCCGCACAGGGCCCTCTTGCCCCAACCCGCGCAGAAAATCTGCGTCTCGAGTTCATTTTCAATGGGATCCGTTTAGGGAGGGCATTAAGTCAAATGGCTACTAGTATTGATTTAACACTATCTACACCGTTCTACGATGATGACGTAATCGATTCAGCCCTATCGGTCGACCAAATATCCACGTACTCGACAACCGGATATAAACCACTACTCGCCGCTGCGATGTCTGGCATAACTCCGGATCGGATTCTGACCCGCAAAACAAAGGACGATGGATCTATTGATCTCGTACAGGGACTAGTAAACAACGCCCAGGGCATAAGGTCTCTATTCGCCGACTCATATCTGGAGCAGATGGGTCTCATCGATGCCAAGGCCTTGCGCCGCACCCTTAAGAATGCCGCACACCCGTCGCTGGATGACGGTGCGATCTTCGCGACATTAGCCTGCGAGATGTGGGTCCGAACCTATGCGACTTACTCACAACAATGAAATGGGAGTTTCATGTACTCGCTAAGCAGTTCAGCGCTGGTGTCATACACGGAATACGGCGCTGCTATATTGAATATTGATACTGGTACCTACTTCATGTTAAATGAAACTGGCGCTGATATTGTCAAGCTGCTATCCGAGAGTCTCCCATCAGCCGCAGTTGCCGAACGCATTGCGGAAGTCTATGACGCACCCATCATGGAGATAGAGCGCGACGTCAAGAATATTCTTGATGAACTAATGCAGAACGGCCTCGTCGAGCTAAAGACGATCTCATGAAATGAGTATGTAATGCGATGGCCCGTCCGGAAATTCGACACTGGGATTGCCGTAGCTCTCTCGGTTACCTCAGCTCGAATGCTCGCTCGATTGTCGCCTCGAGCGCTTGAGACGATCATGCGCTTCGTAAGTCGCGGTTCAATGGCCGCGACCTTTCGCGTTGCCACGAAAGCACACGCGGATGTGATTGACTCTTCCATAGGGATGGCCGGTCCTCATAGTTGCTTGCCGCGGTCCATTTCTGTCGCGCTGCTTTGTCGCATACGTGGATACTGGCCTCGGTGGTGTGTTGGCGTCAGGACCCACCCGCCATTTGCAGCACATGCTTGGATCGAGGCCGAGGAACGTATGATCGGAGAATTCACTAGCCCTGGCGCCTACCAAACAATGATTTCTATCGACCGGCGTTAGATTTGCATATTTCAGTATCTACGGAACTAGCGCGAGGGAATGAGCATTATAATGAGCAGACGTAGCCATGCAATAGATCCCGAACAAACCAAGTATGATGACTTCTCGACGCTTCGAGAGATTATACGCATAATCTGGCCTCAACGTGCGCGGATCGCCATAGGTCTAATTACATCTATCTTCGTCGTTGCGTTAGCCCTCTTGCAGCCACTTGTTGCTGGCGACGTCGTGGCTCACGTTTCACAACCTTCGGCATTTGCGGCTTATATCGCTATTCTTGTTGGTCTCTTGATCGCTCATTCCGTAATAGAGGCAATTAGCGGATACTTGCTGGAGGTTGCTGGTGAAAGAGTAACGCGGGACCTAAGGCGCGACTTTACTCGACACATACTGGCGTTGCCTTTGCGTACAATTGAGACGATGCGTCTGGGGGATCTAATCTCCCGAGCAACCTCAGATACGACGCTCATCAAGAACTTGGCATCGCAAAGTCTTGTCCGTTTGTCAACGGGAATGCTCGGAGCAACAGGCGGCGCGCTATTGATGTTTAATGTAGATCGCATATTGACCATCGTCGCACTCAGTACCATGGCGATAGCGGCTGTAGTGCTTACGGCTATTGCCCCAAGAATCCAGAAAATCGCTATTCGAAGCCAAGAGTCAGTTGGGATAATTACCTCGGACCTTGAGCGGGCTCTTTCCGAGATACGCACTGTGAAGGCTAATCAGACGGAAGGGTTCGAGGTTAAACGAATTACAAAATCAATCGATGGGGTATTTCGACATAATCGCGAAGGCGCTCGACTCGTATCTATTGGGAGTCCGCTGATCCGTCTCGCGACAACAGGATCCCTCGTCGTCGTACTAATTGTTGGAGGCACGCAAGTGTCTTCGGGGGAGGTGCCCCCGGATCATCTAGTGACTATTATGCTGTACGCGATCTATATTGCCGGTCCTGTGAGTGACGTGTTTGAGTCTGTCTCGGAAATACAACGAGAGACCGGCGCTCTACGCCGGATATCTGAAGTGGAACGCCTATCGGTAGAGCCGGTATACGTCGCCGCTGTAGAGAATGACCCGATAATCGGCCAACGTCCGATGTCAACGAGCGCTAATCGAGAGCCCGGAGTGTCCGAAGGACTGCAGTTCGAGTCAGTAGGATTCTCTTACCCGGGAGGCAACAGCCGGGTGCTAGACGGGGTTTCATTCAGTGTTAACATCGGAGAGCACGCAGGTCTTGTTGGCGTATCGGGATCGGGCAAGTCGACAGTATTCTCTCTCGCATGCCGCCTCTACGAACCTCAGACGGGAACGATCCGAATTGCTGGTTCGGATCTGCGCAAGATTAGTTTGTTCGAGGCTCGTTCACTAGTCGGACTGGTAGACCAGCATGCACCAATTCTGTTCGGCTCACTACGAGAGAACCTTCGATATGGAAACGAAGCCATATCTGATGACGATATTAGTGAAATTGTCGAGAGGGTCAGTTTGGGCGATCTTGTCCGGAGTCTTCCCAGGGGGCTCGACTCGCAAGTTGGTGAACATGGTTCACTACTATCTGGTGGGGAGAGGCAACGTATCGCTCTAGGCAGGGCGCTGCTGGGGAACCCTTTCGTTCTCCTACTCGATGAGCCTACTGCTATGCTCGATAGCAAAGCAGAGGAGTCTCTTATCGAGGTTCTCTCAGAGGTGAAGAAATCATGCGCGATTCTAACTATTTCCCACAAGATGTCGACGTTAGTTGCGTGTGACACCCTTTGGAAACTTGAACATGGCAGGATTTCGCTCTCAATGCCGGCTAGTCTGTCCTGAGTTGCACCAGGTGAGCCGGTTCTCGGGGTGATCCCGGGTATCTGCGCAGGTAGAGGGGGTCAGGGCTCCGTAGTTGTTGATTTCCAACGCTCTGTCAAGTCCCGAGTTTTGTTGAGGCTGAGCGTGTGTTCAATTCTCAGGCCGCAGAGGCGGCCGGCGGTTGTGCGTAATAGGCGGCCTCGACCTCGGCCGGGGTGCGATAGTCGAGCATGCCGTGGACCCGTTCGGTATTGAACCAATGAGGTTTTCTCAGTGAGTTGATCTTGCTTGGGCGGTGTCAGGACCGGATCGCCAAGAGACGCAGAGCCCCTGGTAGGACTGGATTTGCGAAGATCAAGTCCACGAACCAGAGGCTCCACGTGATCACCTATTCTGCCACGCTCGACGTCCCTCGACCGCTCGCCCAGTACCTGTGTCGACTGTTGCAGGCCGACCGCCGCGCACGCGGTACCCGCAGGGGCCGCCGGGCCCTGACTGCGTTCGCCCAGGCGGTACTCGTGCTGCGCTGGTTCCGGCAGGACACCGCGCTCACCGCCCTGGCTCGCGACGCCGGCATCTCGATCGCTACCGGCTACCGGTACCTGCACGAAGGCATCGACGTGCTCGCCGCCCAAGACCTGCCCGACGTGCTGCGCGAGCGCCTCGCCGCCGGCGAGACCCACGTGATCCTCGACGGCACCCTCATCCCCAGCGACCGGGTCGCCGAGACCACCCTCGGCAGCAGAGGCACCCCGATCCACCTGTGGTATTCCGGCAAACACCGCCGATTCGGCGCGAACATCCAGTTCGTGGCGACCGCGGACGGATTCCCGCTGTGGGTCTCCGACGCGCTGCCGGGCAGCACCCACGATCTGACCGCTGCCCGCACACACCGGGTCACCGGAGCCCTGTACGCCGCCGCGGCGCAGGGTCTGCTCACCCTCGCCGACCAGGGCTATCAGGGCACCGGCATCGGTATCCACATGCCCACGAAAGCCCCTGCCGACGGCAACACCCTCGACACCGACACCGTCTGCCGCAACATGCTGCTGACCAGTCTGCGGTGCCTCGGCGAACGTGCCGCTGCGCTGCTCACCACGCGATGGAAGGCACTCGACAGGATCACCCTGTGCCCCAAAAGGATCGGTTCCATCACCAAAGCGGCGCTCGTACTCACGCAATTCGAGCACGCAGGCCGTTACTGAGAAAACCTCAATGCACCCACTGCGCCGTGGCAGCCTCGACATCCTCCCGGCCGGCCCAGGGACCGTCGAGGAAGATCAACTCGGCCTTGTACAGCGAGTTCAGCGCCTCGGCCATCGCATTGTCGAACGAATCGCCTTTCGATCCGACCGAGGCGACCGCGGCGGCCTCGTCCAGGGCCTGGGCGTAGCGCAGCGCTCGGTATTGCACGCCGCGATCGCTGTGATGGACCAGTCCGGTGACGTCGCGGCCTGCACGGCACCGTGCCCACAGACCCATCTTCAAGGCGTCGAGTGCCAGATCGGTGTACATCCGCGTCGAGGTCTGCCACCCGACGATCATGCGGGAGAACACATCGAGGACGAACGCGACATAGACCCACCCGGACTGCGTGCGCACATACGTCAGATCGGCCACCCACAGCTCGTTCGGCGCGGTGGCCGTGAAGTCCCGTTCGACGAGGTCCTGGGGCCTGTCGGTTTCCGGTGCCGGCTTCGTCGTCCGGGGCCATTTCCCGCGGACGGTGCCGCAGACACCGAGTTCGCGGCAGAGTCGCTCGATGGTGCAGCGGGCCACCTCGTGGCCCTCCCGGACCAGTTGGGCGTGGATCTTGCGGATTCCGTAGACCCGCATCCGTGGGTGGGTGTGGATGCGCATGATGTGCTCTTTGAGGACGGCGTCGCGGCGCGCTCTGACGCTGGGTTCGCGGCCTATGAAGGCGTAGTAGGTGCCCGGGGCGATCTTGACCTCGGTGTTCTCGGACAGAACACGACAGATCGGTTCGATCCCCCAGCGGTGTTTGTGTTCGTCGATGAACGCGACGATCACTTCAGTCGGCGGTCGAACTCCGCCTTCGCGAAAAAAGCTGTGGCAGAACGTAATATCTCCATCGACTGCCGTAGTTCGCGGTTCTCCTTCTCCAGTCGGCGGATGCGCGCTTCGGCGTCGACGGGCTCGGTGGGGAGCTCGTCGTCTTCGGCTTTGCGCACCCAGGTCCGCAGGGCTTCCTTGTGGACACCGGTCTGCTCGGCAATCCGGTTGATGGCGCCGGTGCGGGTGTCGGGGTCGCGGCGGGCTTCGACGGCGAGTCGGGTCGCTCGCTCACGGAGTTCCTGAGGGTACTTGTAGTTCGCCATGATGAGTCTGGGGTGATCCTTCCGGGATATCTGGCTCACCCTCAATGAAACCAGGGACGATTCACTCTGACCAGCGAAATCACCCCCTCAACACCAGGTCGGCAGCACGATACGGACACCCCGCCAACCGCCTGCACGCCCGCGCAATATTCGACTGCCCCGCCTGACCCGAGTTGGCTCACGTTTTCGGGATGATCGACGGCTCACGTCTGTGACCTGCTGGTTCTCGTCGGGATCGGTCTCTGATTTCACGCACTAACGGCTCTGGTTCTAGGCTCGGCGAGTGGTGTTTG
>NZ_WVTE01000291.1:95310-113660 GCF_009939605.1 Rhodococcus sp. YH1
CGTGAGAGACTCTGCCGTCGGGCCGTCACCCGGTCGACATCCCCCAGCGACACCGGCCCGGCGCAGGGGAGAGGGACGAGCACGCTGCGCCGCCGGCACGACGGCCGCCGCCTCACTCCAGAGGAAGGCTGTAGCCGACCGAGACCGGTCTGCAAGGCCGTTGCCGTCCGGAAAGGCCCCAGCGAGAGGGTGTTTCCGGACGGGCCGCGGCGCACGGAGCCTGGGAGGCACCCGCTCCGCGCGTTATAGCGCTACAACGCCCGAATTGGTGCCGAGGGACGTCCCCGTTTCCGCCGGGCGCCACCATGCAAAGGGTAGTTCCTGCGGAGGACACCGCCACCGCCCCCGCAGCGGGTGAGGTTCGCCGTGGGCGCGGCGGATGGCGGTACGCGTGCCGTTCTCCTGATCGACGTGAATCCGACCTTCGGGTGCGCGCGCCGGCAGTGCGCGTACCGACGTCGTCGGCGGCACTGGAGGCTGTGCCGGGGGTGTTGCTCCGGTCGGGGGTTACAGGTCGAACAGGGAGAATTGGTCGGCCTGGGCCTGGGTTTCGGTGTCGCGGCGGTGCCGGTCGGCCATGGCGCGGGCGAGGTCTTCGGTGCAGCCGAGTTCGGTGGCGACCTCGCTCCAGTCGCGGCCGTCGTGGCGCAGCTGCCACGCCCACTGGTGCAGCTGTTCGTCGGTCTCCATGCCGGGCGCCCCCTCGATGATCCGGGGGCGCTCTCGCCCCTCAACTCGCGAGCTGCCGCGACCGTAACCGAGGCGGCACAGGTTCTTGGGCAGGCGCGCCGAGCAGGCTCCGGCCAGGTTGGGAGCCGTGCGTGGGCCGTGCCGGCAGGACCGGCCCCGGCATTCAGTGAGGCTCGGCGGAAAAGCCGGTCCGGACCGGGCAGGTCGCGGACTACCGGTGGATGTGGGGCGGGCTGTAGTGATCGGCGACCATGCCGTGGGCCGGATACCGGAGGAAGAAGGTGCGACGGGCGACCGTGGAGATCGTCGTCGACGAGGCGAAGACGAAGGACTATCTGCTCTGCGCGGTGGTGGCGGTTTCCGAGGTTCCGGCTCCCGGCCCGCACGACGATGCGCGCGCTCGAGGCCGCACAACCGCCGGCCGGCGGCACCGCCGCGACGAGCGCCCGGCAGAACCGGTGGCGGATCGTGGCGGCCTTCGCCCGCACATCGGAAGATCCGGCAGGCCCACCTATGCACCGCCCCGAATTGCCGGTCGCCCGCACCGGCAGGTCCCAGGCCGGTTGCCGGCGGCGTTGGCGGTGCACAGCGCCGAGCTCGGGGCGCGCCGCATCCTGGTTGAATCCTGTGCCCAGGACACGCAGGATCTCGCGGCGCACCGGCGCCCTCGCCCACATCGGGGCGCCCACGACGGTGCGGGCGAGGGTGGACCGCCGGTACGCGCACGAGTTGCTGTGGGCCGCGGACCTGATCGCCTACGCCTACACCGCCAGCGGACAGCTGCGGCGTGCGATCGACTCGCCGGTCACCGCGGCTCGGGTGCCGTAGACAAGCGCAAAGGCCGGGCGACCACGCAAAACGTGCGGGCTCCCGGCCTCACTTTCCTGACTCTTCGCCAGGACACCCTCAACGATAGCGGGCCACTCCCTCACCGCCCCGCACCACGTATTCGGGAATGCCCACGGGACCCGGGAGCGGACCGTCACCGTGACACCGGCCGGCGCCCTATGTGGCCGCCCGGGTGCTCGACACGACCGGGCATCACCGTCCCCGCGAGCCACCCTCAGCGCGGTCGTTGCATCCGCCGGGTAGGCCGGTGCCCCGGCGGCGGGGGGTGAAGCGCCGGGGCACGCGGGCCCCGCACGTCCGAGGGGACCGTGCGTGACCTGGCGACAATACACAGAACCGACGCCCCACGGAACCAACACCGCCTCACACGCCGGGGCGGGATGTCGGACAGGCGTCGTACGCTGCCCGGTGAGCGCCCCGGCACCCAACACCCCGGGGCGTTCGCTTGTTTCAGGACCACCGCACTCCCGGCCGCGGCGGGCCGACATGGGGCGGTGAGCCGATGGTGAGCTCGCAGGTGCGGCACGTCCAGGTGCGGTGGCCGCCGGTGCCGGGGGTGCAGTCGCACGGGATCCATCCCACCAGAACGGTGTTCCGTGTGAGCCGGTGCCCCGCTGGGCAGATCGTCGGTGCTCGCTCATGCAGGGCCACATCCATGATGGTCGCACCACTTTCCCGCTAATGGGAACACTTGTTCGAACAGTTCTGTTAGAGTGGGACTCGACGCCGGGACGGCGGGGGAAGCGCCGTCCTGGCGTCACTGTTTTCTCCGCCTCCACTCCGCGCGCCTCGCCGGGCCACGGTTCGTTCGGTGCTCCGGGCACCTACCCGCACGGCCTGGCGTGCAACCCCGGGTGGAGTCTGGTCACACTGGCACCAACTGCTCCTCGCGGGGAGTGACTGCGTCGAGCGGAAGCGGCACCACCGGCGGGATTTCGAAGCCTTCGGCGTAGGCGGCGTTCTTGAAGCGCTGCCAGCGCCGGCACACCGTCGACGGGGACGGGGTGTCCTCCAGCTCGGTGGCCACCTGCGCATAGGTCAGCTGCGGGCGGTCCAGCAGGATCGCCGCGACCTCCTTCTCTTCACTGCGCAGCGTGCACCCGGCCAGGAACTCGCGCAGGCCGTCGACCGTCTGCCGATAGCCACCGAACGTCGGCGCAAGGTGCGGCTCGGGCGGTGCATCGACAGGAGCCGGGGCCTGCACGACGGCCTCCCCCGATGCATCCTCGCCGTGGCGCCCGGTGCCTTGCGGCTGCACCGTTGCAGGCTCGGCGGCAACGGCGGAGGCATCGGTGTGCACGCGTGCACCGGGGTAATGCACGTCGTGCCCGACGGGTGCATCCTCTGCAGAGTCGTGCACCTCCGATGCCCCGGGTGTGCTCGCGGGCTGCTCCTGGGGGGTCATCAGGTGCGCGTCGTGCACCGCCTCGTTGTAGCGGCCGCGTTCGACGGCCAGCGCCCGCACGATTGTGGTGAACAGATGCAACAGGGCCAAAAACAGCAGCGGCACGATCATCGCAATGCAGGCGGCGATGGCAGCCGGTTGCGGCTGGTACCCGACATCGACACCGGCCGCGGCCTGCGCGTGCCGCTGCCCGGCCAGACGGAAGGCGTGGTAGCCGTTGCCGGCCACGCTGAGCAGGACCGTGCCCGTGGCCAGGGCCTTGCAGTACCGACGGGCACCGCGGAACTCGTCGTCGGTCCCCAATGCAACGAGAGCCAGCGCGGCGGCGGCCTGTGCAACATCGAGTGCCACCGGCGCCATCCAGGCCAGTTCCGGGCGCACACCGATTTCCAAGGTGAGCTGACGCAACGCATCGAACGACAAGGTGAACGCCAGCGCTGCAAGCACCAGCGTCATCGCTGCAACAGCACCCAGGGCCGTGGTCTTCGAGTGCAATCGTCGGCGTGCACTCTGCACGAGATCGTCCTTCATGGCGAAGTTGTTCTTCCTTTAAGAGTGCCGTTGCGGTCGGGTCTTGGAGGCAGCGCAACCAGCTTGACTGCAGTGCACTTAGCCATGCGTTCAACGCACTGCATGCAAGGCATGCAAAGCGTGCATGCAATGGTCACAGTCCGTGCTTGTCGAGGTATTCCTCAAGGGCCTTGTCGGTAAGCGACGCCTCGCTGATTGTCCGATCCCCGGTTTCGTAGCGGAGCTTGTCCACTCCCCTGCGAAGCCGCGCTTTGAGGCTGGGCCGGATCCGCGTGTTGTGAGTCATGGTGAGACCTTCTGATCCCTGCTCCCCCGCTATGACGGTCGACGCTGGCACCGCGGGAGATGGAATGGGTGCAACATCTGACCGGAGTGGCCGCTCCGGCAGGTCTTCGGCCGGGTGAGTCTTGCGGATCGCCGGTTGCCGTTGAGCCGTCACTGTGTGCCTCCGGAAAGAATCGCGAGTTCGGTAAGGAGATCGCTGTATGCGGTCTGGAGGGAAAGAGCGCGTCCGCCACGGAACTGATGGATGGGCTGACGGAGGCTGTGGGCGTCCTGGCGGGCCGCCAACTCCGGGATGATCGTGCGAGCGACGAGATCGCCGTAGCTGTCCCGAAGTTCCTGCTCGCGAAAGATATGTTCCCCGGTGTTGCGGCGCCGACTGAGGACTACCTTGTCGAAAGCCAGCTTCGGGTTTGCGCGTTTGCGGACGGTGCGGATGGTTTCGTCGAGTTTCTCAACGCCTTGCACGCTGTCGATTGTTGGCTCGGTGACGGCCACTACCCCGTCCGCGGCGATAAGGACCGCGAACAGCACTTTGCCGAGACTGGGCGCGCAGTCGAACAGAACGATGTCGTAGGGGCTTAGATCCAGACCCTCGAAGGCGACGTCCAGGCGGAACACGAGATCGTTCGATCCGTCCGATTCGATCTTGCCCAGTTCTTCGTCTGCCGGGATGAGGTCGACGCCTTCCCACTCTGTTGCAACCACGGCGTCCGCGGCACTTCCTTCCGCCGTGCGGTTCATCAGGTGATAGGTGGTGAGCATGCCTGCATCGACGGTGACGCCAAGGCCGTTGGTTGCGTTGCCCTGCGAGTCTGCGTCGATGATCAGGACTTTGCCACCTTTGGCGGACACCGCACTTGCGAGCCCGAGGGCCGTTGCGGTCTTCCCTACGCCGCCCTTCTGATTGGCGATAGCGATTTTGCGCGGTTGCATTGCAAGCCTTTCGGTCAGTGCAAGAAGTGCGTGTCATGCACGTCGTGCGGTGCAGACGTGCCTTGCACAGTTTGCACGTGCAACACGGCATGCGCCTCGTGCACACGCCGCACGTTATGCAAACTTCGCGTCACACGCAAGGCGTGCACTGCATGCATGCCGTGCTTTGCATGCGATGCATGCATAAAACGCATCACAAGATCGCAGTGCTCGGCCCGCACTGCCTGGAGAGCTTGCTCGCCTGGGAGTGCATCCCTCGCATGCAGCGCATCGTTTCCATGCAGAGCGCGGCTTGCATGTGCCACCTGCAACGGATGAATCCCTATGCACGGCATGCGTTGCATGCATGCCGTGCATGCTTCTAACGGCGCGCATATTCTTCCCCACACCGAGCACGATCGGATGCACCCAGAGGTCGAGACGGTCGAAGAGTTTCTCGCGCAGGAGCGGCTGGACCAGGCTCAGGCTCCCGACGCCCTTGATGTGCACGTACCGGTCCCCGGATCTCGCGCACCGCGCCGACGAGATCTGGACACAACTGCGCGGAGCCGGACCAGGAGAGGTCTGGCCGGGCCGCGGGAGGCCACGTACTCGGGGACGCTGTTAAAGCGTGTGGCGATCTCGTCGTCCTCGCCGGCTGCCCTGGTACGGCCAACAGGCGGCGAAGATGTCGTAGGTCCGCAGACCGAGCAGCAGGGCGTCGGTGCTCTGGTAGCCGGCAGCGATCTGCGCGCCCGTGGTCTCGGCGAGCAGGGGTGCCTGCCGGCCGCCGAACGAGAAGTCCACTCCGTCTGGATCAGGCCCATGGCTCGGCTCCCAATGAAGTGGGATGTCTCGGTCGCAGAGATTAACTGCGGGCGTGGGGCAGACTCATCGCTGCAACGACCTCTTGCTTCGTGTGTCACCGCCTTGCGCGGTGCATCGGTCACCCCCTCCCGCGGTCGGGGGTCCTTGCCCTGTTCACGCCACTAGGTCGGGGCGGCGCACCGGCACGTAGTTTGTAGTGCGCGGCGGCCACCATCCCCGCAAGTCACCGGCGCGATCTGCGGCTTGGCAATCCGTAACTGGGCCTGCGATCGTTCCAATCGTGGAATCGCGGGCCTCGGCCGCGCTCATCCTCGCTCAGATCGCCGAAGTGGACTCGTACCGATCTCACGAAGTAAATGCCTGAGGGTGTTCAAGCCGCCTCATTGCATTGACCTGACTCCGTCGGGGGAGTCCCGACCAGGGAGAATAAGCGGGTCACCACGGCTCGCGCCGCACGATAGTCGGCGCGGCCGGTATCGGTCACCGGAAATCGGCCGTACCGCAGCCGAGCGGGCGCGTCGATCGGCAGGGCGATGGTCAGCGAGACCGTGCGGGGTACGCCGGTCTTCTTGCCGCGTCGGCAGCGCCATCCCTGCTCTTCGAGCCACCAACGGTGCAGCTCCCGATCGAGAAGATGACGTCGGACCCGCTGTGCTCCGACACCGGCGGTTCCGACACGATCCGCCGCGTCATCGAGTTTGTCCCGGAGAGAGGGGATATCGGCTCGCACATCGGTAGGCACGCCCAATCGGGCGAGGATGGACAGGGTACGAGTGACGGTGGCGAGGCTGTACCCGGTCAGGGCAGCCACCTCAATCGAATTTCTGCCCGCTCCGGAAATAGAAGGTTTTTCCGAAACTACGGCCCAGTGGATACGGGCAGCCGCCCCACCCAGCCCGGACCGGTTCGCCCAGAGGTCGTGCGTGTGGTGCTCCAGCAGGGCGGAGGGGTGCCCCGGAGCGGGGGCGGGTTCCCCTTGTGTTGCAACCGGTAGCGATGCCCCCGGGTCGGGGAGTTCGAGTTGCCAGGTGGCGGCGCGGGTTCCGCTTCCGGTGCGGATGCACCGCACCCAGGACTCGTGGGCCAGCACCCGCAGCCGACGGGAGACGGTGGAGGCGTCGACGGCCGCGGCCTGGGCGAGGCGGCGGCAGTCGATGTCCAGGACGCGGGTGCGCGCGGTGCGGGCGAGCGCGAGCAGGGCGTAGAGGATGCGTTCGTCGCTGGCCCCGCCGGGGCGGGCCCAGTGCGCCGGGGCGGCTCCGATGGCGGCCTCGATGCGGTCGAGTTCGTCGTCGACCGGTGCCCGGGTGGGCGGGGGAGTGGGGGCGAAGTGCGCGGCGGTGTCCAGGGCGCGGCGCCATTGCCGGTCGGTGTCCTCGCGGCCGCGGGCGCGGTCCTCACGCAGCCGGACCAGTCCCGGCGCCGTCGCGGCGGCCGCCCGGGCGTCGGCGAGACTGTGGCCGGCGCGGGCCATACCCAGAAAGATGCTGTGCACGATCGCCGAGCGGTCCGCGCCGGGTGCCGGCGCAGCATCGAGCAGGGCCCGGGTGGTGTCGGTGAGCGGGCGCCGCGGCCGGTCCAGCCGGGGATTGGAGACCGGATCGACGATGCGCACCGCCCCGGCGGGGCGGCGGGGGGCCGAGGCGGCGGAGTGGGGGTGCCGGGCCAGCAACCAGTCCACCACCTCCGGAGCGGTTTCGGTGTCGAGGCGGGCGAGGGCGGCGTCGAGGGCGGCGCCGTGCAGGTGGGGTCGGGACTGCCCGCCGCGGCGGTGCGGGGCCCCGGGCGGGCGGACGGCGCCGGTGGCGGGGTTGGTCAACGGGGCGGTGTCGAGGCTGGGATAGTGCTGGCGCAGGGCGTGGGCGAGGCGACGCACCTCGTCCGGGGCGGCGCCCGGCGCGGCGAGGCGCAGCCAGAGGTGCTGCCCACCGCTGGGCCCGGACCGAGCGCGCAGATGCGGAACACCCAGCTCTGTGAGGTGCGCGGCCAACCGGTCGGCATCGGCGCGCGCGACCTCGGGGCCGTGGCGCCCGCTGTCGAGGTCGAACGCCAGCAGGCGGTAGCGATGGTCCGCGCCGGCCAGGTAGAGCGCCCACGGAAATCCGGGCGCCTGGGCGGGCATGGCCATCGTGGTGGCATACGTGTGGGTACGATCCGGGTCGATCCGCACCCGGGCACGCGGCGACCAGCGGCGCGTGCACACGTCGAAAAGGTGACGATTCGGTGAGGTGTCACCGGTGAAAGTGGCGACACGCGCAGCGATCGTTGGCTCTGATTCAGGGCGCGATGTACCCTGAGACCTGTCCGGCAAGACAGTCCCTTCGGGGAAAGCAGTACGAGAGCCGAGTTTGGCCGCTTAGCTCTCACCAACTTTGAGGACCCTCAGCCCCGCACGGCTGGGGGTTTTCTCATGTGGTCTGCGTTTTGCTTATGAAGTTGCTGAAGCCACTCGTGAGCTACGCAGACATACGAACCTCCTCCTCGCGATGGCGCTGAAGCTCGCGGACGAGTAGATGGTGGCCGGTGGTCACTGCGAGCAGGTCCGCGACGTACTGGCTGATCGATTCGACCCCAGCAGCTCGGCGACCCTCCTCGAGGGCTTCGTAGACTTCGTCCGGGACGCGGGTGACCACGCGGGTACGGGCACCCTTGCTAGCCATTCCCACTGCAGTTCTCCCTCCACCGTTCAACCTGTGCCAACATGGCCGGTCGGCCCGAGCCGAGGCGATGCCTTGACCATCTTGTGACAGGTGAGGCGTAAAACATGTCCGACACGCCCACGCCTCGACCGCCAACTCGGATTCTTTCATACTATTCGCTAATTCTTTGCCTTCGTTTAGTGATGCCTGGCGAGAGTATGGCTTGCGTTATGCTCCGAAGGTTCCGCCATCTGGCAGGGGAGGCCTGAAGGGGAGGTAGCGAGTGCTGAGACGCGGGGGCGATCGACGCGAACGGATCGCGCAGATCCTCGATCGGGTGCCCCTCGAGCCGCCGTGGACGGTCGCGGAGTTCCTCAGCTGGCTGGAAGAGGACACCGGGAAGGCGGTGGAGTTGGAGCCGTGGCCGGGCCTGTCGACGGATCTGCAGACCCGATGCGGGCTGCTCTTCGGTGGCCCGACGCGATACGTCATCCGCTATGACCCGGCTCGCTCGGTTCGCCATCAGCGTCAGCAGATCTTTCACGAGGTCGGCCATGTGCTCGGTCAGCACCCGGGAGAGCCATTCCGCCCGACGGAAAGTGCCCTGACCGAGGGGCTGAGCTTGGAGGGAATCGAGTACATGATGCGGCGTTCGACCTTCGACTCTCCGACCGAGGCGGAAGCCGAATTGCTCGGCACGCACCTGGCGGTGCTCAGTCGCGGCCCGATCGACCTGGACAGTCACGGTGATCTGCATCGAATCGCCGGCGTCTTCGCCCCGCTGCGATGAGCGCTCTGCTGCATCAGGAGGCCACCTCCGCGCTGCCGGAGTGGGCAAGCATCCCCATGATGGGCTTCCTCGCCCTGGTCATCGTGGCCCGGGCTCTTTTCGTCTCCGAACGCCAACTCGACCAGCAGATCACCTGGTTATTGGTGTGGTGGCTGGGCGCCTCACTGCTCCGAGACGGTGCGGTACAGACCGTTCTGCTGGGGGCCACACCCCTGACCCTGTCGGACATTCGCCTACTCACCCACGGCTTCGCCATGCTCGGGGCGGCCGCGATCTTCCTTATCGTCCTGGCCTACCGCAAGGTGCGGAAGATTCCGCGGCGCACGATCGTCGGGTGCTACGCCCTGATCGTGGGGTGGATGCTGGTGATGGCCTGGATCAGCGCGCCGGCCCGCTCCGCCGGTGTCGCCATCGAGGAGCTGCGCTCGGTGCGGACCGTGACGTACATGGCGATCTACGCGGCCCAGATGCCGCTGGCGGTGGCCGCGGTGGCGTACGCGTGCCTGCGCATCCTCCGCGACGGTGAGCAGAACCGGTCCACTCGGCTGTGGGCAGGACTGATCCTGGGCACCGGCGGCGTGTCGGCCTTCGATCACCTGACACGATTCGCCAACGCCGTGTTGATGTCCGCGGAGGTGACCAACGGGTTCACCGACTGGCGCAGCCAGTCCAACGATGTGCTCTTCTTGCCGACCGCGTGCGTGTTGGCGGCTGTCGTCGCCGCTCCGGTGTTCGCGGCGGTCCGGGCGAAACTGCGCAACGATCCGTCGTCGGTGGCCGTGCTGACGTTGACGCCGATGTGGCAGGACCTGTCGACCGCATTGCCGGCCATGTCGATCGAATCGACGGGGCTGCTGCCGAACAGTGTCGATCGCGAGCACCGGATGCGGATCGAGTGCGAGGACGCGGTGTTCACCCTCCTGCCGTACATGACCGAGCAGGAGCGGCGGGATGAGGCCACCCCGGCGCAGCGGTGCGCCGCGATCGTCAACGCGCTCGAGCGGCGCAGAGCCGGGGCGGCGGAATCCCGCGTGACCACGCCACGGTGGCTCGCCGACGAAGACGAACTGCTGCGCATCGCGCAAGCATGGACCAAACGCCCGGCCGACGCCGTGAGCGTGTGACAAGGGGAAGGAACGGCTAGTGCCGAACACGACGATTCCGCATCCGCCGCGGCGGGTGCCGTTCATCGGCGATGTCCTGGGAATGTCCAAGGAGAAACCGAACCAGACCACGTTGCAGCGGTTCGAGGAGCTCGGGCCGATCTACCGGCGCTCCATTCTCGGGACGGACCTGACCTTCGTCGGCTCCGCGGAGCTCGCCGCGCAGGTCTTCGACGACACGGTGTGGGAGAAGTACGTCGGCCGGCCTCTCGAACGGCTGCGACCGCTGGTGGCGGACGGGCTCTTCACCGCCTACAACTGGGAATCGAGCTGGGCCCGAGCACACGAGGTCCTCATGCCCGGCTTCACCAAGGAGGCGATGGTCTCCTACCACGACGTGATGGTCGAGGTCGTCGACGAGCTGGGCAAGGACCTCGCCGGCACGGACGCACACGTACCGGTCGTGGACGAGATGGGCAAGCTCACCCTCGAGGTGATCGGTCGCTGTGGCTTCGGCTACTCGTTCGATTCGTTCGGCGGCAGCGAGCATCCCTTCGTGGCCGCGATGAGCCGAGCACTGACCTTCGCGCAGAACAGTGCGATCCCGGTGCCCTTCGTCGGTAAGTTCCTGCAGCGCAAGGACGAGAAACAGAACGAGCTCGACCATGCCTTGCTGGTCGAGACCGTGGACGAGGTGATTACGGCCCGGCAGCGGTCGGGCGAGCGCCGGAGTGATCTGCTGGACCGGATGCTGCATCCGGACGACGGTGCCACGCTCGATCCGGAGAACATCCGCAATCAGGTGCTGACCTTCCTCGTGGCCGGCCACGAGACCTCCGTCAACGCCCTGAGCTTCGCGCTGCACTTCATCGCCCAAGACCCGGCGGTGGCCTCCCGGATGCGCGAGGAGGCTCGCGGGATCCTCGGCGACGGCTCCGTCCGGTACGAGGACGTGCCGCGGTTGCGCTACACGCGCCAGGTGATCAACGAAGCACTGCGGCTGTGGCCCACGGCTCCGGGCTTCTTCCGCTCCGCCAAAAAGGACACCCGGGTGGGCGAGCACGAGTTCACGGCCGGGGAATGGGTGTTCGTGCTGCTACTGGCGGTACAACGCGATCCGGCCTGGGGTTCCGACGCCGACCGGTTCAACCCGGATCGCTTCGCCCCCGAGCACAACCGTGCTCGGGCACCGGAGCTGTTCAAACCGTTCGGCACCGGCATCCGCTCGTGCATCGGCCGGCAGTTCGCCTTACACGAGATGACCCTGGCCCTGGCGACCCTGGTGCTGCGGTTCGACATCACCCCCGAACCCGGCTATGCGCTCGAGGTGGAAGAAACTCTGACGTTGCGCCCGAAGGGCCTTCGTCTGCGCTTCACGCCTGTCTGAGTCCGCCGGTCTGCGGCGTCATCCGCTCGATTTCCGCGATGAGTCGCTCGAGGTCTTCGCGCGTCAGGCTGGTGGCACGCGCGGCGAAGTGGTGCAGCCCGCGGTCCCGGATGGTGATCCACAGCCGCAACCGTTGATCGATGTCGATATCCCGGCCACCGCTCAGGCGCAGGTAGTCACGGTCGACCTTGAAGGCGTCGCACAGCGCGTCGGTGACAGTGACCGGCAGCGAGGTCCGCTCACCGGAGCGGACCTCTTCGAGCAGTTCCACCGGGACCGGCTCGCCGATGCGCTGTCCGACGATGGTGGCCACCGCCTGCAACGTCAACTCGGGTTCGTTGCGGTGGTGGTAGAACGCAAGAAGCCGCTCGAGCTTCTGCCCGAGGGACGGGGCCAGGTAGTTCACGGACGGTCCTCCTTCTGCGCTTTGCTCCACTGTGTGACGAACGCGTGCTCGGTCGCTTCGTCGATCTCCCCGGCCCGACCCGTCAGCCACCGCAGGTACAGCAGCTCGTGGGCGTCCTCGACAGACGGGGGCTCAGGAGTGCGATTGAGGTAGTCCCCGATCAGCATCTCCACCACCGGATCACCTCGCACCGGTGAGTCCGGCGCCGACTTGCGTTCGAGCTGGGCGATCAACCATGCCCGCAGGATGCGATCGACCAACAAGTCGAAATCGGCGTTGATTTGACCCAGTTCGGCGACCAGTTCCCGGTCCTCGATCGTCCCCGCCAACTTCTCGTACCGCTTCGCGAGGTCGGACAACTCGTTGACCACGGTCAGCGAGAGGGTCACCGAGTCCGCAGCGGCGTTGACCGCACCGGGAGTCGAGCGCCGTATGGACGGGACCTCCTCCAAGGCAGTGGGATCCCCGCCGGCGAAGGCCCTCGCCGCAGATCCCTCGGTCCACTGCAGACCGGTGTCGAGGCGTCGCAGAGTACGGGCGCTCGGGGAAGCGATGGCGCCTTTTTCTATCTTGCCCGTAGTCACGTCGGACGGCCCGCCGGCTTGTTGCAGCTGGTCGAGAGTCAAGCCAAGCAGGCGCCTCCGCTCGGCAACTATTCGCGCAAAACGCGCCCGCTCGTTTGTCATCGCATCGACCTTACCGGCCAATGTCTGAATCAGACGCCTTCGGTACCTCGAAAGAGCTGGGGATTTGCGACGCTCTGCTTCAACCGTCACCGTCACCCCCTTCGCTAAAGTTTCATAGTTTTTTGCTTTTGTTTCGAGATTTTCGAGTATATGCTTTGCCAAGAATTTGCGAACAGGGGTTTTGCGCCGGTCCCCAGCCGGGGCGGCCACTGTCTCGGAGGACCGGGTCCCGAAGGGCTGTGCGCACTCACAGCAGTGCAGCGCCCTGTGGCGTACCGGCTTTGGGGTGCAGGGCTTCCGCACAAGCTCGGCACCCCAGAGCCGGAACAGCGGGGGTGATCACTACGGGTCTTGAGGACCGACTGTTTGAGGGATGGAGAGAGATGAAGGGTTGGGGGACGCGGACTGTGGCCACCGCCGTCACCACGGCTGCGGTCATGGCTGGTGTGGGTGGTCTGGTCCCGGTGCACGCGCAGACGCATTGGCTCGACGGACTGGTCGACGGGTGCCCGGATCTGTATGTGCTGGGGATGCAGGGCACGACGGAGTCGTCGCCGGATGCGCCGGTGAAGGTCGATACCGGGATGCTGTCGAACATCATGGGTCCGATGCTCGACCAGGCTCGTGAGCTGGGCGCGAGCGTCGATCGGGCCTACGTCCCGTATCCGGGATCGTTCGGCGGCCTCACCCCCGGTGGTAGCCGGTCGTACGTCGAGTCCGTCACCGAGGGGGAGCAGAACCTGTCCCGAGCGGCGCAGACGGTGCTCGAGCAGTGCCCGTCGGCCAAACTCGCGGTGGTCGGCTACTCCCAGGGCGCTCACGCCGCCTCGAACTTCCTGCGCTCGGTCGGCAAGGGCACCGGAGCGGTGCCGGCCGGCTCGATCGCGGCCGGTGCCCTGTTCGGCGCGCCGACCCGCAGCGCCGCCTCGGGGCTGTTCCCCGGCACCTCGCAGAGCGCCCCGTCGCCGGTTCCCGGCACCACGGGCGGGGCGGTCAAGGCGCTGTCGTCGGTGGCGTTCACCGCCCCGGCAGGCGGCGGAATCGGCCCCGTCGCCGATCTGACCGAGGACTACGGCGGCCTCTCGGGGCGGGTGTCGTCCTGGTGCCAGACCGGGGATCTGGCGTGCGACGCCCCGGCGAATGCGCCGATCGTGCGGGCGGTGGTCAACGTCGCCGGGCAGGTCGAGGTCGGCGGTGATCCGTTCGTCGCCGTCGCCACGGTCGGGCGGGCCTTGGCCTCGACGGCGTTCACCACCGCCGTCGAGGTGGTCAACGAGGACATTGCGGCTCCGAGGAACGCCCTCGAGGCGGTGTCGATCCAGCCGAAGAAGACCATCTCGCAGCGTCTGGCGGAAGCGTCCGATCCGCGGGCCACACCCCCGACCGGGCAGGAAGTGACCGCGGCGTTGATGAAGGTCGGTCTGATCGGCCTCAACGCGGCTGTCACGGTCGCCAAGAAGGTACTCACCCCGGAGACGATCGCGGCAGTCGCGGCGGTCGGGCTGGCCAATCCGGCCGCGGCGTTCGGGGTGCTCGCCGCCAAGACGGTCGGTGTGCTGCCCGAGCTGGTTCCGCCGGCGACCTCGCAGCGGCTCGTGCGCCAGGCGTTCCAGGTCGTGCAGAACGAGGTCGAGGCCAACCGCGATGCCTTCGATCTGGTGGCGATGACGACGGTGCGCAACGTCGCCGCCGAGCACGGCTCCTACGGGTCGGTTCCGGCCACCGCCAGTGGGCAGGCCCCGACACGATTCGTCGCGTCCTGGCTCGCTGCGGTCGCAGCCGACCTCGACGCCGCCGCCTCCTCGGCATCGTCCACGTCCACGACCACGACGAAGACGGTGACCTCCACGACAACGGCCCCGACCACCACGCCGACCCGGCCGACGACCACCACCGAGACCGTCTCGGCCACGCCGTCGCCCACGGTCGCCTCCACCACCGCGGCACCGGCCGTGACCACGACGCATGTGGTCGATGCGGGACCGACGGTGCTCGAGCAGGGCGGCGTCTCGGCCGCCGCACTCAACTGATTCCACGCCCCGACACACACATGAGAGAGAGAAGCGATCATGAGCACACATCGCAGGGCTTCGCGGCTCGCCAAGGCGAGCGTCGTGCCCGCCACGGCCGCAGCGATCGTGGCAGCAGGGTCGGGGCTGGCCTCGGCCGCTCCGGTCGAGCTGCCCTCGCAGGGCGGGGTGAGCACCCCGGCACCGTCCACCCAGGGCGGCACCACCAGCGCCCCGAAGCCGGCCCCGGCTCCTCCGGCCAAGCAGATCTACTGGACCCCGCCTCCGGCGCAGCAGCGTCAGTACGCGCCGCTGCCGAACTACAACTACGACACGAACCGTTACGAGCGGCATAGCGCTCCGCCGCCGATCGACCCGATGACGCTGCGGGCGCCGCAGCCGGTCACCCCGGAGCCGATCTACCTCGCTCCACCCGAGAAGATCATGATCGGCGATGTCCACGTCAACCAGCCGAACTGGGTCACCGACGACGACCGCGAACGCACCAACAACACCGCCGGTCTGATCCGCTCCGAGGTCGCCACCTTCTACAAGTCGGTCGGTGTCGATGCCAGCCGTGCCGATCGGGTCGCTGCTGCGCAGATCGGTGCGACGGTGGCCGGTGCTGCGGCCGGCGGGGCGGCCGGGGCGGTTCCCGGCGCGCTGATCGGCGGCACCATCGGCGGGATCGCCGGGGCGGCGGCCGGAGGTGTGGTGCCGCTGCCGATCCCGGTGCTGCCCGCGGTGACCACCGGCGTGGCCGGGACCGCGGCGGGCGCAGCGATCGGCGCTGCGGTCGGCGCGGTCCCCGGCGCGGTGGTCGGCGGGGCGGCCGGTCTGGCGGCCGGAACCGCCTTCGGTGCCGGGGACGACGAGGGCCAGCCCCTCGAGGTGCAGCTGCCGGATGTGCACCAGGAGGCGCTCACCGAGCAGGCCGATGCCACGGTCGAGCAGTGGCAGTCCTCCGGTCCGGTTGGGCAGGCCGCGGCCGACGCCGTGCGCAGCGTCGTGACCACCGCTCCGCAGGTCGATTCGCAGGTCCGCGAGTGGGTGAAGGTCCAGCCCGGTGGCGAAGGTGTCGTCGCGGGAGCGGACACCGTGCTGACCACGTTCTTCGACGGTTCGGCCGGCACTGCCGCCGAGATGATCTCGACCGCGGCCGCGGACGGCATCAACCCGGCCTGACCTGCCCGAACATCTCGCCGGTGGGGGCGGGTAGCCCCGCCCCCACCACCCGACGACGGAGGACACATTGTCGACCGGCAATCGAGGACAACTCTTCCCGGACGTGACCGAGCGGTACGGGCCGGAGCCGACTGCGAGCGACGAACGAGAGACCGGATCGGTGCACTTCCCGATCCCGGACGAAACCCTCGACGCCGCGGGGGTGCCGGCATCGGACCTCCACCCGGTCGATGCGGCCTGCGTCCCCGAACAGCCTGCTACCGACGACGAGTCGGTCATCCAGACCGACCTCGAACCGATCGTCGCTGCCGAATCCGCAGCCGAGATCTACCCGGTCCCGGTCCATCCTGCCGATCACTCAGCCCACGGCCCTGCCGGATACGACGATCAGAACCTGGCCGACGACGAGCACGGCGGGGCCGGATACGGCGATACGGCGACCGAGGTCGACCCCTATGCAGGCGCCCCGGAGTGGGTCCGCGCCCACCTTCCCCGTGGCCCGCTGATGATCCCCGAACGCACCCGTGGGGGATTGAAGTCCGCGATCGGCCGTGCCCGACCTGCTCGCCCGACCCCTGCCGCAGCTCCGGCTGCGGCTCCGGTCGAGGTCGTCGAGGAGAGGACCGCCCAGCCGGTCACCGACAGCGCCTCTGCGGCCGCGACGGCCCGCCCCGATCGATCCCGCACCTGGATGCTCGTCGGCGGCGGTGTCGCGGTGCTGGCGGTGGTCTCCGCAGCGGTGGTCACCGCGACGGTCGGCACCACCGACGAACCGCAGGTGCCGCCGCTGCCCTCGCCGACGGCGGTGTCCTCGTCCACCACCACCTCGACGTCGACGGTCGCGGCTCCGGCGTGGTGCGCCCCGGTCACCGAACCCGGCCGGATCGTCGGCAACGGTCCCGGTGGCCGCGACACCGGCCCCGCGGTGATCCAGGCGTTCGAGCACGCCTACTACGTCGAACGTGACGGCACGGCCGTCGCGGACCTGATGGTCCTGCCGGGCACCGATATTCAGTCGTTCATCGACGCCGTTCCGGTCGGGACCGAGCACTGCGTGAGCGTGCTGCCGACCGAGGACCCGAACCGCTGGTCGGTCGATGTGCTGCTGAAGTTCCCGCCCGTGGGAGACGAAGGCATCCACAAGCAGTGGATCACCACCCTGCCCGCCGACGGCGGGTTGAAGATCGCGAACGTGGAGAATCGATGAACAACGTTGTCGCACTGCGTCGTAGCCCGAAACTCGAGCAGCCCGAAGACCTCTCGACCATCGTGGTGGCCGGCGCCGGGGGAGCGGGCGCGACCACCACCTGCTTCGGCCTGGCCACCGCCCTGCGCCTGGGCACCGATGTGCAGGTCGCGGCGATCGACGGCACCTTCGGCGGCGGCAACCTGCTCGACCGGGTCGGTGTCGAACCGATCGACCCGGCCCGAGCGATCCGCCAGCTCGGCTCGCGCATGGCTCTCAGCAGCACCGGGGCCGTCGTCGTCGGCCACGGCGACGCCACGGACACGGCGCTGGTGGACAGCCTGCTCGCCGACCGGCATCTGGCCCGCATCCACGACGTCGGAACAGCGTTGCGCTCACGGCGTCTGGCCCCGTTGCTCGATGCCGGGGCCGCGATCGTGATCGTCGCCCCGGCCCGCTCGGAACCGCTGGCCCGGATGCGCGACGGCCTCGAATGGCTCATCGGCACCTACGGGCGCGGCGTGCTGACGCGCACGGTGGTGTCGATCTCGCACCAGATGCCGCACCGCCTGGTGGATCTGACCCCGATCCGAGAGCACCTGGCCCCACGGGTCGCCGGATTCGTCGAAGTGCCCTTCGATGCGACCTTGGCGCGACCGGGCACCGTCGATCACCGCCGCCTGTCGGCCGCCTCGATCGACGCCTGGACCGACGTGCTCGACGCGTTGGGCCGCATCGAGGCCGGCCAGCGCGACACCGATCACCAGGCCGGGGCGGGGGAGCTGGCATGACCACCCGCGAACGCACCAGCGTCGAGGTGAGGGTCGATCCGTACCCGGTGGCTGCGCCCGGACCTGCAGTGTGGCTGCTCGGCGCGCACGGCGGGGCCGGGGTCTCCACCCTCGCCCAGTACTGGGACTTCGCCGAGGATGCTCGGCATCAGTGGCCGTGCGGTGACGCCCGTGAGACCGAATCGCCGTATGTGGTGGTGGTCTGCCGCGACACCATCGAGGGTCTGTCCAGCGCCCACGATCTGATCCTCGAGCACCGCAACCGCGGGTTGGCGTGCGAGCTGCTCGGCCTGGTCACCGTCGCGAACGCGCCCGGTCAGCCCCCGAAGGATGTGCGTCAGCTGCGCTCGATCGTCACCGGTGCGGTGGCTGCGCACTGGGCGATCGGCTGGCATCGCTTCCTGGCCTCGGCGGCCCGGTCGAGCCTGCCCACCTGGCGCGCCCTCGACGGCGTGCCGATTCAGACCAAGGGAGCCGTGATCGCAGTTCCCGAGGACGTGATCGCTGCCGGCGTCGGCATCGTCACGGCAATCCAATCCGCCCTGCCCGCCTTGTGGTCGGGGCAGTAAGACACGGAGGACACGTCATGCTTCAGACCGTCGTGGACGTTGCGTATCTCGCACAAGGTTCGGTCAACTTCGACATCAACCCGGAGGTGCCGCCGGGCG
>NZ_WVTE01000292.1:0-10551 GCF_009939605.1 Rhodococcus sp. YH1
CAGTCCGGTCGATCCGATAAAGATGAACGGCGTTGCCGTCGTCGAATGTGTCCCGGACTGCCGACTGCGACCTCCAGTAGCACCCCTCATGAACCCCTCACCGAGGCTCTCGACTGCTTTCGTCGCGCTCCCACGGCACGTTCGGATGCAGTGCACCCCGCCGGGCCGCGAGCGCCACCGCGATGTACACCGCTGCATCCCCAGCCGATCCGGGTCCCCGGATCGACCGCAGCACCGCGCGAGCGGTGGCCGGGCCGGTGCGGCGCACGCGACTCCGGTCGACGACGCGCGCTTCGGTGCCGCCGCGATGACTGCGACGCAGAATTGCGAGCAGACTTCCGACATCAGTGGGAGTCGTGACCACGGCCGGTTCCGTACGCACCACGGATTTCTCATCGGCGTCGAACAGAGAGTCGACGAAAAGATCGTCCCCCGTAAGATCCGGGAAGGATCCGAACCTCGCATGCCCCTGTCTGCTCAGGCCGTACACACCGGCACCCCACAGTATGGGCTCTCGCTGCGGAATCCGCTGCCGGGCACGGTAGTAGCTGCGAACCAGTGGGTCGGAGCGGTCGAACGCGTAACGGAACTCGGGACGAGCGGCGAGCACGTCACCGCGGGCGAGTCGATCGAGGACGGCCAGTACCGCACCGGCCGAAATCCGGATGTCGGCGTCCAGGTACAGCCGGGGCCACATCGTGGCGATCCGGTCACCGGTATTCAGTGCCGCAGGTTTGGACCCCTCCCGCAACTCGACAACGTGCACGCCCGGGATACGTCGGGCCACCGCGGCGGTGTCGTCGGTACAGCCGTTGGGCACCACAATCAGCTCGATATACCCCTCGGTTGCAGCGTGGCTGAGCGGCAGGAGCGTCCGCTCGATCACCGCGGCTTCGTTGTACGCGGGAACGATCACTGCGCCGCGTCGGTGCGGTCCCGACAGTTGTTCAGCCATGTGAGGTCGCGTGCGGGAGATCTCGCCATTTCCTGCGGTTCAGCACAGCTGCGAGCGTACGTCGACGCTCCCGATCGTAGGAGCGCAGCGCTTCGGCCAATGCCACGGCTCCGCGGAAAAGCACCGCGTACGCGGCTCCGTGGTGTCGTTTCACGTATCGAATTCGGTTCACGGCCATGAGCCGTGCGAGAGCCGGCGATGTACCCGAGCCTCCCTGGCGGTGTTGCACCACCGCCGACGGCTCGAACCGAACCAAATGGCCGCTCTCGCGGATGCGACGGAAGTAGTCCGTCTCCTCGGAGTAGAGAAAGAACTCCTCGTTCCAGGGGCCTACCTCGTGCGCCACCGTGGTTCGAATGAGCAGTGCGGCTCCGGTTGCCCAGTCCACATCGTGAGCTTCGAGGTAATCTGCTGGACAGTAATCGATTTCGGAAAGCAAGGACGGCCTCTTACGAAGTCTGCGGCCGAGCAATGCGTCCCCGACCGCACGCGAGAGCGAGGGCTCGCGTCGAATCGAGTTGTAGACTGCGCCGTCTGCGTCGAGAATGAGCGGTACCACGGCCCCTATTCGGTCGTCGCCACGGAGCGATGTCATCAAGCGGGTCACCGCTCCAGGGGCCAACGACAGATCAGGATTGAGTATCAGCACGGCCTCGCACGGCTCCACGAACGGCATCGCCGCATTGATGCCACCGGCATAGCCGAGATTCCCCCCGGACTCGACCAACGTGATGTCGGTGTGCGAGCGCACCACATCGGTTGTGCCGTCGGACGACTGGTTGTCGACGACAACGACGCGGATCGACTGGTCGCGAGCAGCGATACGCAGGTCGTCGATCAGCCCGGGCAGATCGGACACACTGTTGTACGTCACCACCACCACGGCGACGGTAGCCCGCCGTCGGGGCCCGACGAATGCACCGCGCCCCACACTCCTGTCGGGATGCGCCATCGCCGCTTCGTGCTGGAGCGTCGGTTCTCGGCGCATCAACCGCAGCAATTCCGGCGGATCGTGCACGAGATAGCGACGGCTCAACCGTCGTGGCTCCAGCATCAGTCGCCACGTCCACTCGAAGCCGTGGTCCGCCATCCACCGCGGCGCCCGGCTCACGCGGCCGGCGAGGAAGTCCACCACGGCACCGAACGCGAGCAGCACCCGCGCTCCGGTGTCCGGGCCGAATCGCGCAATCCAATTCTCCTGCAGGGGCTTTCCCAGTCCCACGATCAGGATTTCCACCTCGGCCGAACGGATGTCGGCGGCGATTCCCGCCGACGTTCGGGAGTCGAGTATCTCGGATCGCGCCGGCGCCCAGGTGCCCGCGACCTGCAGGGCGGGAAGGCGCATCCTCAGCGTCTTGCGGAGTTGCTCGTGTGTCTCGGCGGTCCCGCCGAGAAACCCCACCCGCGTGCCGTGTTTCGCCGCGTACTCCAGAATCGGCCAGATCAGGTCACTGCCCGAAAGCTTCGGCCAAGGCCGACCGCTGAGTGCCTCGGCTTTCCGGACGAGCGGCACTCCGTCGAGCAGTGTGAGCCAGCGCAGCCCCCTGGACGGCTCTCCGATGGAAACCGCAGGTGGACGGTCCGTCCAGAAGCTGTCGCGTTCGAAGTGATGGAGATGGTCGAGGTTGGCCGATGCGACGGCGAGCGGGTCCGGTAGGCGGAGCGCATCGACGATGAGGGCCATCGCGAGCTCTCGATCGACCAGATCGATCGGAACGGCATCCACAACCATTCGAGGCCACGGCGTCGGACATGGGTGCGCCGGACCGCGCAGGTCTCGCTGTCCGTGATCCCAACTCGTCCCACCCAACTCGCACCCCTCGAGGCGTCGTTGTTCCGTCGAATTTTACCCGAGCTGCATGCAGTTCGGGCCCGATACGTACGTGCGCGGCCAGATCGGAGCGCCCGACGCGGTGAGCTCGCCGGCACGTGCCGGCCTTGTCGCGTTCCGTCGGCTCAGTCGCAGTCCTGCCCTTGCGCCGGGCACGCGCTGAGAATCTCCGCGCGTCGACGAACGAGCAAGTGGTAACCTTCGAACCCGGTACCGGCTCCGGTTCGAGGTGATCGGTTGGAGGAAGTTGCGGTGCGTGCATGTGCCACCCTCTCCCGGACATCACCGGAGCGTTCGGGACCCCCACCGGAGGATCGAGGTGGCCGTGTCGGATACCGACCCTGCACGGGATAGCGTCGATGTCGATCGGTCCGATCGAGCCTCCTGCGTCGCAGGTCGTCATCCCGGGACGAACTCCTACCCCCTACCTCGAAGCACCCGGATCTACATCGCGGGTCACCGGGGACTGGTGGGATCGGCGCTGTGGCGCCACTTCGCAAAGCGCGGGTTCGAGAATCTGATCGGACGTAGTTCGGCCGAATTGGATCTGCGCGACGCCCGCGCTACCACGGAGTTCTTCGAGGCGACCCGCCCGCAGGTGGTGATCGCCGCAGCAGCACGGGTCGGCGGGATCGCAGCGAACGCTCGTCGACCCGCCGACTTCATCTCCGACAATGTGCGCATACAGGTGAACCTGCTGGACAGCGCCGTCGCGAGTGGCGTGAAGCGATTCCTCTTCCTGGGGTCGAGCTGCATCTACCCCAAGTTCGCAGAACAGCCGATTCGCGAAGAGGCACTCTTCACGGGTCCCTTGGAGGAGACGAACGAAAGCTACGCGGTCGCGAAGCTGGCCGGGATCGCGCACGTCACCGCCATCCGCCGCCAGCACGGCCTGCCCTACATCAGCGCGATGCCCACGAACCTCTACGGTCCGGGCGACAACTTCAGCCCGCACGACAGCCACGTCCTGCCCGCCATGATCCGTCGCCTCCATGACGCGGCCCGGGACAGCGCTCCGCATGCAACGTGCTGGGGCACGGGCCGGCCCCGGCGCGAGTTCATGTATGTCGACGACTTCGCGGATGCCTGCCACTTCCTGCTGGACCACTACGACGACTGCCGGCCGGTCAATGTGGGCACTGGTAGTGACGTAACGATCGCCGAGATCGCGCACCTTGTCGCCGACGTGGTCGGCTACCGCGGGCAGATTCGGTGGGATCCGTCGAAGCCGGACGGCACCCCGCGCAAGTTGCTCGACGTCCGACGCCTCACGGAACTCGGATGGACCGCGAAGACCCCGCTCGAGGAGGGCGTCCGGATGACATACGAGTGGTTCGTCGCGCATCAGGGAACCTGTCGCAGCTGATCCCACAGGGTCAGTGCGACGAGGTGCCCCACCCCGGCAGCTCGGGTCTGTCGATCCGGTGACCGCCTCGAGATTCGAGTGCCGCGAGGTCGGCGTCCACCATGATCTTCACGAGTTGGGGAGTGCGCACCCGAGGATTCCAGCCGAGGATCGCTCCGGCCTTCGCTGCGTCGCCGATCACCGAGTCGACCTCCGCGGGGCGAAGGTAGCGTTCGTCGAATCGCACGTACTTCTCCCAGTCGAGACCGGCGTGGTCGAACGCGAGGGCAAGGAATTCGCGCACGGAATAGCCTTCTCCCGTCGCCAGCACATAGTCGTCCGGGGTCTCGGCCTGCATCATCCGCCACATCCCCTCGACGTATTCGGGTGCGTAACCCCAGTCACGGACTGCGTCGACGTTGCCCATGTACAGATGCCGATCCAGGCCGGCCCGGATGCGAGCCACCGCACGGGTGATCTTTCGCGTGACGAAGGTTTCCCCCCGTCTGGGTGATTCGTGGTTGAACAGGATGCCGTTGACTGTGAAGAGACCATATGCCTCCCGGTAGTTGCGTGCCGTCCAGTAGGCGAACACCTTGGCGGTGCCGTACGGCGAGCGGGGATGGAACGGCGTCTCCTCATTCTGCGGCGGCGGCGATGCGCCGAACATCTCCGAACTCGACGCTTGGTAGAAGCGGCAGTCGAGTCCGATCTGGTGAATCGTCTCGAGCAGCCGAATTGTTCCGAGTGCTGTTGTTTCGGCGGTGTATTCCGGCTCGTCGAAACTCACGCGAACGTGTGACTGCGCCGCCAGGTGGTACACCTCGTCGGGACGAATCGCCGACAGCAGCGCCGTGAGCCGTGCCCCGTCGAGGAGTTCTCCGTAGTGCAGGAACAACCTCGCGCCGGGTACGTGAGAGTCCACGTACAGGTGTTCGATCCGGTGGGTGTTGAACGTCGAGGCACGGCGGATGACTCCGTGGACCTCGTAGCCCTTGTTCAGCAGCAACTCCGCGAGATAGGACCCGTCCTGTCCGGTTATGCCGGTCACGAGTGCGCGTTTGACCATCAGCGCGACCTCTGCCTGCGCGACTCGCGCACGAGATCCCCGATCCATTTCTCGTAGCGCTCCAGGGCCTCGTATGTGGACAAGGTTGTAGCGCAGTAGCGACGTCCCTGCTCCCCCATGTGTGCGGCGAGCGCCCCGTCCGTGCCCAATCGGACCGCCTCCCGGAGCAACAGGTCCGGTCGGTCGGCCGGGATACGGATACCGGCCCCTGATGCGGCGATCTCGGTCGCCGTGAATCCGTCCGCGTCGGTCGCCGCGAGGACAGGCTTGCCGGAGTTGAAATAGGACGTCAGCTTGCTGGGTACCGCCATCTGCGCGACGCCGGGTCGTTCGTTCACGAGAAGCACATCCGCAGCTCCGAGCGCTGAAGGAAAGTCCTCCTCTGTGACCGGCGCCAGGAACTGCAGTGTGGGGATTCCGGCGCCCGCAGCCTCCAGACGAACGCGCTGGTTGCCGTCACCGAGCAGGACGAACCGCACACGGCGGCCTTCGCGACTTGCCAGCCGGGCCGCCGCGACAACATTCTCCAAGCCCTGTTTGGTGCCCATGTTTCCAGCATGCAAGATCACCACCTCGTCGGAATCCCAGCCGTGTGCGGCGCGGAATGCGGAGCTGGCCGCGGGATCCGGGGGTGCGACATGGTTCCAGTTCCGGATCGTGCGAATTCTTCTGCGGTCGACGCCGAGGTGCTCCTCGAGGATCTGCGCGAATCCGTCGTGGATTACCACAATGCCGTCCGCCGACCGAAGGAATGCAGATTCCACCGCCTGTGCCACGCAGGCGGACAAGCCCGACAGCGCCGCCGCCTCCACGACCCCACGGCTGTAGAGGTCGTGGACGATGACGCCGATTGCAGGTCGCCGCCACGACAGCCGTGCGCGCACCACGGACAGTCCTGCCGCCAGCAATGGTGGACTCACGCAGAGGACGACGTCGGGTCCGTTCCATCGCGCGAGCAGAAGCTGAAGCCCGAAGCTCATCTCCATCAACGCTCGACCGACTGCCGTAGCACCCCGCGGGACGTGGTGACCGAAGCGCCGAATCCGAACGCGATCCTCGATTTCGTCGGATCGGAACCGGAAACCTCCGTCCAGGCGCTTCCATTGCGGATAATGAGGGAATCCGGTCAGAACTTCGACTTCGTGCCCACGCGCGGCCAATCCGGACGCGAGAAGGGTCGTATAGGGCGCGATCCCGGTCGGCTCTGGGGCGAAGTTGATGCCCAGGATCGCGATACGAACCTTCGGTCCGGTCATGAGAACCGAGGGTAGTACGCGCGAACCACGCAAACGGCGCATCGAACCGGATCGAGATCGGCCCTGTCGTCGCACGGCGGTGATAGCATAGGCGTCTTGCGAACGTCGAGAGCCTGATCACCGGAGGGGGATCTGTGGCCGGCACCCAACTGCGACGCATACTCGTGGATTCTCCGACATCTCTGGGCGCCAGAACGAGGATGCGGCGTTGGCAGATGTTTCGTGAGGCATTCCCGGCGATCGAGAACATGCGGGTTCTGGATCTCGGCGGAACGATAGAGGCATGGCGCCGTGCCCCGGTCAGGCCCGAGCACGTTACGGTACTCAATCTCTTCGAGCCCGGTGAGTCCGACGACGGGTGGATCGTTCCCGTCCTCGGTGATGCGTGCGATGCGACCCGCGTCCTTGCACAGGCGGACGTCGACTCCCGCTTCGACATCGTGTTCTCGAATTCACTCATCGAGCACGTGGGCGGACATGCCCGCAGAGCGGAGCTGGCGCGACAGGTCCGGCGCCTCGCGCCGCACTATTGGATTCAGACGCCATATCGTTACTTTCCCCTCGAACCGCACTGGCTCTTTCCCGGAATGCAGTTTCTGCCTGCCGCTGCCCGGGTCGCCATTGCCGCACACTGGCCCTTGGTCCACACGAGGCCGGCGAACATCGACGAGGCGCGCAACGAGGTTCTGTGGACCGAACTGGTGAGCATCACAGAGATGCGCGACTACTTCCCCACGGCGACCATTCTGCGCGAACGGATACTGGGTGTCCCCAAATCGATCATCGCGGTGGGCTGACGGATGCCACTCCCGACACCCGATTCGACCCGAAATCCTGGGGTGTTTTCCGACAGAGCGCTCCGTCCGAGTCGAAGATTCGACGGCAAGGCCGGAGGTAGCATCGAAATGGAACAGGCCCCGATGGCGATCCCGAACACGAATCGCCCGTTTCGCCCGGTAGCGCAGCGCGGAGGACGTCCCGGATCGCTGCAATCGTGGTCCACCGCGTACACCCGGACATCCGACGCGCTGCAGCCCCCGGGAGGGAAGGAAACACTCACGATGACGAAGTCCGCGACCATTCCGGGCCTGCGCGTCGGCGACCTGGTCGAGGTTCGAAGCGCCGAAGAGATCCTCGCGACGCTGGACGAACGGGGCGAGCTCGAGAACCTGCCCTTCATGCCGGAGATGCTCGGGTTCTGCGGCCGTCGGCTGACCGTGCACAAGGTTGCGCACAAGCTCTGCGACACCATTTCGGGCAGCGGCATCCACAGGATGGACAATGCGGTCCACCTGACCGATTCGCGCTGTGACGGCTCCGCGCACGGGGGCTGCCAGACAGCGTGTTCCCTGTACTGGAAGGAAGCCTGGCTCAAACGCGTCGGCCCCGGAACGCCGACTTCGTCCGTCTCCGGCCGTATCGAGATTCCATTGCTCGAGGTCAACACCCGCAAGGAACCGGGACCCGACGGCCGACCACGCTATTCGTGCCAGGCCACCGAGCTGATGCGCGCCGCGCCGACGTGCCTGCCGTTCCGCGATCTCGGCCAGTATGTGACGGACGTGAAGACCGGAAACGCCGGTCCCATCGACTCGATCAAGGCCTTTCTCGTAAGCCTGTTCAATCGCCTGCAGGACGCCAGCAGGCGGCGGCTACCGCGCAAGCTGTGGTTCCGCGACGGGCTGCCCTGGGGCTTCGTCGCGGGCAAGGCGGTCGGAAGGACGCCGACCGCCCACCTGAACCTCCAACCGGGCGAGATGGTACGCATCAAGCCCAAGGATCAGATCATGTTGACGCTCAACGAAGATCGGTTGAACCGGGGCATGGGCTTCGAGGAAGAGATGGCCCGCTACTGCGGCCGCACGGCACGAGTGCAGGCCCGGGTCACCAAATGTATAGACGAGAAGACCGGCGAGTTGCTGACCATGAAGAACCCCTGCATCGTGCTGGCGGACGTCGTCTGCAGCGGCGCGTACAACGCCAACTGCCCCCGCGAATTCGTGCCTTTCTGGCGGGAAATCTGGCTCGAACGTATCTGAAAACCGGACTCGGTGTCCGGTCCACCGAGTACCGGCCTGATCGAAGAAGCCGCCAGGCCTGTCGTCGCCCCGGCCCGAGCATTCCGCCCGAGGCGTGGAGGCACGGTGTAATGCACGAGTCGAGCGACGAGGGGGTGCCCGATGGGCCACACCGACACGCTGGTCTCCATCGGGTTGCCCGTTCGCGACGGGGCGGATCGCCTCGAGGTCGTGGTGCAATCGGTGCTCGCCCAGGACCACACCGACATCGAACTCGTGATCTGCGATAACGCCTCCACCGACGGGACCGAGGAGCTGTGCCGCAGCCTGGCGGAGCAACACAGCCGGGTCGTCTACCACCGGCACCCCGTGAACGTGGGCCTGCTCAACAACTACATCAGCGCGCTCCGGCTGGCCACCGGCACCTTCTTTCGGTGGGTAGGCGATGACGACTGGCTTGCACCGCGCTGCATCTCCAGGGCTCTGGAGGCGTTCGCAGCCGACGACCGGCTGATCCTGGTGACGAACCGAATCGAGTACACCGCTCCGAACGGCCTGACACGACTCAGCCCGCACCACGGCACGGCCCTCGCTTCCGACGACCCGGTTACGCGGTTCACCGCGATGCTGGGGATGCTGAACGAGGCCATCCCACTGGTCGATCCTCTGTACAGCTTGATCCGACGCGAACCCGCGGTACGGATCGAGCGTCGGAACATGCTGCGCGAAGACGAGGTGTTCGCCGCCAAGCTGGCGCTTGCCGGGCCATGGGGGCACGTGCCGGAGGTGCTGGCGCGACGGCACCTGACGCATGCGACACCGTCGATGCTGGCACGCAAGCTCGACGTACCGTCGTGGCAGGCGTACATCGCGACCACACTGGAGTGCAGGGAAATGGTGCGATCGCTGGCCGAGTACGACCTGAGCGCCGAGCAGCGGCGCAGGGCCCGGCGCGCTGTGGCCCAATTGTATGCACGGCGCCAGCAGGACTTGCTGATTCGAGTCGGCCGCAAGCTCACGCGCACGACCCGCCGACGTGCAGGACGTCGCCAGACAGGTTAGGCCGCGGGCGGCGGGCTGCCGCATCCTGCCGGGTCGGGCGACCCCGACCGGCGTCGTCGCTCACGTCTGCGGCCAATACCTGCGCCAGTCGTCGCTCGACAATGGTCTTCGCTTACCGCGATCGGCTTCGGCGGCGTCTTCGGCTCTGCGGATCCGGCCGGCGAAAGCCACGACAGCGGTCCGCAGCGTCTGCTCGGCGCTGCCCTCACCGCAGATCCGTACCGAACCGAGCGATTCCGGTACCAGATCCGACGGAAATCCCGCCTTGGCGCTGCGGGTCAGCACCTTCTCGGTCAACGCCAGCGCCGGCTGCGCCATCGCGATGCCGTCCAGGCAGGAGGGCCGGGCCTTCTCCGCCGCCTTCGCCACCTCCCACGCCGCCTCCTGCTCGGCCACGTCGATCGGGCCGGTGTGACCGTTGGTCAGGTGCGGGCTGCGCAACGCGAGCTTGGTGACGAGCGTGTCGGCGACATCGTCGACGGTGAACGGGTCGGTGCCGGACTCCTGGGCGATCCGCGAGTGGAACAGCACCTGGAGCAACAGGTCTCCCAGTTCCTCGCGCAGGCCGTGCGGGTCACCTTCCTCGATCGCGTCGAGCAGTTCGTAGGTCTCCTCGAGCAGGTAGCGGCGCAACGAATCGTGCGTCTGGGTGACCTCCCAGCCGCCGAATCCCCACAGCCGGTCCATCACCTCCACGGCACGCAGCAGGCGCTCCCCCGGCGCGGGCGGGGCGGCGATCACCCGCTCACCCCGCCGCACGCGTTCACGCACCGCCTCGTGCCCGGCGTCGACGGCCACCAACGTCTCGGCGTCGGATCCCGCTGTCGCGCCGAGCGTTTCCCGAACCGCCGCCGGCACGTCGTCGGTGCAGGCGAGCGGCCCGGTCATCCCGAGGTTCTGCGAGTAGAAGCACAGGTGACCCGGCCGGTCGGTCTCCCAGGACCGGAACCAGCCGGTGCGCACCGCCATCGCCTCACGGGCGGTGCGCCCGAACACGTGGACGTTGAAACGGATC
>NZ_WVTE01000292.1:10561-13359 GCF_009939605.1 Rhodococcus sp. YH1
GATCCGTTTCAACGTCCACGTGTTCGGGCGCACCGCCCGTGAGGCGATGGCGGTGCGCACCGGCTGGTTCCGGTCCTGGGAGACCGACCGGCCGGGTCACCTGTGCTTCTACTCGCAGAACCTCGGGTGGCACTTCATCCGGCTCCAACGCGGGGAGGCGCCGCGACCGACGCTCGGGGTGGACCTGGCCGACGAGCGGCAGTTCGGGTTCGTCGAGACGTACGAGATGCACGGTGTGGCGATGGACCCGGACTACTCCTCGTTCGAGGAGGAGATCATCTGGACCAACAACCTCGGGTTGAACGAGGCCACGCTGCGCGCCCGTAACCCGGGGCAGCGCAAGCTGTGGCCGCGGTACACGATGAACGGCCCCGGCCGGTGGTGGATCGAGGATCCCCTCAACGCCGAGGACGATCTGCGGCTGCTCTCGACCCCGCCGCTGGCGGCGAACGAGGAGCTGCGCATCAACACCCATCCGCGGCGCCGGACCGCGCGGGTGTACTCCCCGGCCACCGGCATCGACGGCCGCAACGTGTGGGCCCAGCTCGGCGGCCGGCGCTGGCTGCAGCCGGTCCTGCCCGGCACCAGCAAGGAAATCGTGGTGCGCATCGAAGGAGGAACCTTGGCGTCGAAGCTCATCATGCAGGGCGTCCCGAAGTTCGAGGAGCCGTACTGATGACCGCGGTGTGGGATGCGCGCGCCGCGGCCCGGCGCATGGATCAGGCCGACCTCGACGACGAGGCGATCTACCGGGCACCCGAATCCTACGTGCGGGTGTGGAACAAGTTCATGGAAGAGGAGGGGGTGGTCGGCGACTACCTCTCCAAGGTCCACGGCAAAAAGCGCAACGCCGTCGGCACGGCGACGATCGAGCTGCCGCACGACACCCAGTTCCGCAGTCACCTGCTGAACAACCCCGACGGCGAGGACGCGATGATCCCGCTGACCATCGACACCCCCGGGGACCGGTGGTCGGGCAAGGTCGAGCGGGTCACGCTGCTGCGCGACGCGGACGGCACCGAGACGATCGAGGTGTCGGCGCTGTGCGACCTGCAGCACGTGGCGACGACCTGCCTGTGGGCCTCGCCCGGGGCGCCGCTGTGGGCGCAGTTCCCGCGGCACTCGATCAAGATCGGACCGGCGCGGTCCATCTGCACCAGCTGGCTGGACGAGAACATCACCCGCCTGCAGCGCCCGCGCGGTTCGGACAACTGGCCGATCGCGGTCGTGCCGACGAACGTATGGACCGACACCTCGAAGTGGGCCGGCGGCAGCGCCCGGTTCGACATGGCGTTCCCGTTCCTCGAGCAGTTCCTCAAGGATGCGGGCCTGGTGATCCGCGCCGAGATGTTCCTGCCCGAGGAGGACGAACAGCCGGCGCCCGAGTGGTTCTGGCTCGATCAGCCGACGATCGTGATCCGGATCGACGACGAGTCGAACGTCACCGGCCCGACCGGCACGCTGCTCGACGGCCTCGTCTCGTGGTTCGAGGATTTCCTCGACGACGGCACCACCCCGGTGCGGTACCCGAACTTCGGGGCCGAGACCGACTACGAGCAGGCGTACGCCAGCGGGAAGCTCGGCACGCGGACGAGGTTCCCGCACGTGTGGTACTTCCAGTCCGAGTACGACGGGCTCGGCGACATGCAGATCGCCGTGCACAAACCGCCGGCCACCGACATCCTCGTCGGTGGCCGGTCCCCGTCGTACATCAACGCCGCGATCGAGATCGCGATCAAGAACATGCTCTCGTGGCTGGGTCTGCTCATCGGCGTGCCCGGTCTCGACTCGCTCTACCGCGGGCAGCTCGACGACGTGTTCCTCGCATTCGACGTCGGTGTCGACATCGGCCGGGTGCAGCGCGCCGGCCCGTACGCGTGGCGTGAGCTGTTCATGACCGGCTCGGAGAAGGCCTTCACCATCGACGGGCAGATGGCGAAGCTGCAAGGCCTGCACGACTCGCGGGGCTACACCAGTCACAAGGTCACGATCCAGGACTTCGCGCCGTACATCTACGGCAAGGACTTCCGGGTCGGGCAGCAGATCGGGTTCGCGCTCGAGCAGCTGCTGTTCACCGACTACGTCACCGAGGCCGTGCACACCGACGACCGCCAGACCGCGCCCCGGTGGACGCTCACCGTCGGTGACGGCGCGAAGGAACTGCACCCGGTGGTGCGCGGCTGGAACCGCACCAAGCAGCTCACCCAGATCGTCTCGGTTCTGTCCAAGGACGTCGGCATGGAAGCCGACTTCTTCGGCCTGTTTTGACTCACCCAGGGAGGAAACCATGCCCAACCTCGACGAGGCATTCGCCCGCATCCGCGAACTGCTCGACTGGCTCGGCGACTTGATCGGTGTCCCGACTCTGGCCGCGCTCATCGATGACGACGAGATGCGCGCCGACATCGCGCTGGCGATGAGGGCCGCATGAGCGATCTCGTCATCCCGGCGAAGGTCACCATCACCCGCGAGGTGGATCTGTTCGGGCTGCCGATCACCCGCGCCCACCTCGACGTGGACGACGACACGAAGGGGTTGCCGCTGCCCGCCGGACGCCAAGGCGACCCGGGCCCGCGGGGTTTGCCGCGGGCACCGTGGATCAAGGCCGGGGAGGTCGCCACCGCCGCGGCCCTGCCGACCGGCCTCGGCCCGGACGATCGCGGTAAGTGGTGGCACGACCTGGCCACCGACGACATGTGGACCTGGAACGGCTCCGAGTGGAAGCAATCCGTCGGTGCCGTCGGCCCCCGCGGTCCGGTGGCACCGGACTACTCGCTCGACATCACGCAGACGATGTC
>NZ_WVTE01000292.1:13369-34337 GCF_009939605.1 Rhodococcus sp. YH1
GAGTCAGCCGCGCGGGCTCGATCGTTGAGATGATGCAGGCCAGCGAAGAACGCGACCGCGCCGAAGCCAAGCTCCGGGACGTACAGGACCGCCTTGACAAGCTCATGCGGGATCTGCACGAGCAAGCCGAAGGGCTCGGTGAGTGGCACGACGCTACCGAGTACCTCGAATGGGCCGAGAAGGAAATTCGACTGGCGTGGCTGCGCAGCAAGGGACTCGACGAGCGCGGCAAGCCGCTGCAGGAGGATGTGAAGTGACCACCATCGGTGAAGCCCTCGACAACAACACCATCCACCGCGAAGACCAATGGGGCGCCAGCGCCGTCACCATCGGCCAAGCCCTCGACCGCGGATGGATCACCGAAGACATGCCAGCACCCGCCAAGCCCAAGCCCGACAAACTCGACGCCGCCGGCATCGACCCCGTCTCGCTCGTCGGCGGCCCGGGAAACGCGCAGAAGATCAGGGAAGCCGTGACCGGCTACCGGGGAGGGGATCCGGGAGCGGATCCGGCAGAGGAATGGGACCGGCAGGACGCTGTGCATGATGCGGTCAACCACCCCAGCCACTACACCGGATTCTCCAACGGCGCCGAAGTCATCGACATCACCGAGAACCTGACCTTCAACCGCGGCAACGCCGTCAAGTACCTCGCCCGCGCCGGCAAGAAGGGCCTGGACCTCGGGATGCCCGCGTTCGAAGCGAAACAGCTCCGCGCGAAGGAACTCGAGGACCTACGCAAGGCCGCCTGGTACGTAGCCCGCGAGATCCAGCGACTCGAGAAGGAGTCCACAGAATGAAGTGGCCGTTCACCACCAAACGCACCGCCACCGCATACGCCAGCGCTCAGGTCGAGCGCACTGCGAACGCCAACAGGGCCGAGATCGAGCGGCTCGCAGACTGCACGATCCGCGCCGAAGGCAAGGTCGATGCGGTGTGGAAGCTGCACACCCCGCCGTACCCACAGAACAAGGGCTCAGCGGTGGACGCGTACCTGAATTGGTACTGCCCGGAGTGCCGCACAGCGTGGCCGTGCGACACGGTCCAGGCAATCAAGGGCGGGAGCTACTCGCCGCTCCAGTCAGAGCGGGTGGCCGAATGACTGCGACTGTGCACCCGCTCCCCGTCCGCACCCACGCAATCGTCTCCGAAGTGCACTACGACAGCGTCGCCGGTGAATGGACCATCGTCGCCACCGAACGCGAACTACTCACACTCGCCACCCCTGACGCCCTGCCCGACTACGTGCGGGACGCCCTCCGCGCGTTTCTGGAAGGAGCCGCCGCGTGACCCTCCTCGACGACCTCAACTCCACCGCAGACATCCTCGCGAATCTCAACGCACTCGTCACCACACCCCCCGTCGTCCGCGGCGGACCCCGCATCGGATCATCCGGGCACAGCGCAGCACACCTCCCCATCAACGCCCACGCACTCGACACTGTCCGCCGGCTCACCCACCGCCTCAACCGCGAAGTCATCGAACTCAAACTGTCGGCACCGACCTTCCCGGATGATGCCCCCGGATGGACGTACACCGCTGTTCTCGCCGCGGACTGGCTCGCGGCCATGTACCGCCACGACCCCGACGGGTTCGGGGTGGAGCGTGAGCAGCGGCTGTTGGACGAGTACGCCACCGCCCGCGCCGTCATCGACGGGCCCGCGGACGCGCCGGCCGAGGTGTCGCCGCTGGTGAAGGCCGCGGTCACGCAGAAAATGGGCACCGCTGTCGAACTCGAGGAACTCACCGCACAGACCGGGGAGCGCGTGAAGGCCTCCACCATCCGCGTGTGGGCGACCCGCGGCAAGATCCGCAAGTACACGTTCGACGGCAGCACGTTGTACCTATTGGGGGAGGTGCTGGCTTGCGCCGCAGGGAAGGCGGCATGACCTGGGCTGCTACCACTATTGACTGGGTGTAACGCCTAGTGGTATAGGCTATCGCCAATCGATCAGCCCATCCATTCAAGGAATGGGCTGGTTTTCCGCCTTGTAGCTCAATGGAAGAGCTCCTCGGGTGCGCCGGGTGGACGCAGGTTCGATTCCTGACATGGCGACAAAGCGTCGGGTAGCTCCCGACGCTGGCAGTGACAGAGAGTTCGCGTACTCGACCGCGCGCAATGTGCACGACGAAGCGGGATACCGACGCCCAAGTGGGTGAGGCGAAGCCCTGGCGGGCGGACACCGTGTGCGTAGCTGCATCGTCGTGGCCCGAGCGACTACATCGAATCCGAGGTCGACGCTCGGCGGGGACTGGACATCCCCCTGCCACCTTTGGTCTGTAGCTCAATTGGCAGAGCTGGCGGCTGTTAACCGCCCGGTTTCAGGTTCGAGTCCTGACAGGCCAGCAAACGATCCCGTGCCGGTACGGCCGCCGCGGGACGGCCCGACGTTCACAGCTACGGCAGGCGTCGGGTAACCAGTGCTGATCCAGCCCAGTTGGCTGGGGTAGGCGCTAGCCGCCGTTCCTGCGCACGGCCTCACAAAGCGCGGGCATGGGTGCGTAGCTCAATGGCCAGAGCAGCGGTCTCCAAAGCCGCCGGTTCCAGGTTCAAGTCCTGGCGCATCTGCATAGACCGACAGTCCAGTCCCGCACCAGGGGCGGCTGGCAATACCTGAATCAACAGGGCGTGCGCACGATGACCCAGGGAAGCATGTGCGTGCTCGGTCATCTCTTGCCCGCAGACATCGGGCACCAGGAGAGTGAACCGCCAGCGGTGGCGGGCCGGCCTCGAAAACCGATCGGGCGTAACTGCCAGCAGTTCGACTCTGCCGCTCTCCGCGCAATGCCGCCGATCGCCACGGCCATCGACGGCATACAAACATTGACGGTGGGGCCAACAGGCGCGAAACCGTCACGCGGGCCCGCTTCCTAGGACGTGCGCGGTCCGACCTTCCGTCGCGCCGGGGCACCCGAGACCGGGTCCCCGGCGCAGACGCGACTACATCTTGTACGACCCCCGGAAGTTCGACATCCCCGGCTCCCCGCTGATGCTCGTACGACCAGTCACCATCAGGTCGGCATACCCCGACTTGCCCTCACGCTGCATGCGAGGGAACACCTCGTCCCGCAGAGCGATGTTCTCGACATCCTCGAACGGAGTGCGCGACGGCGCCTTGATAGTGAAGTGATGCTGGGTCATGGACACGTGATCCCCTAACTGCAGTAACCGACACGCCGGATTCGACGCTCCCGCCACCATAACGCACAATCCCGCCCGAGAATCACTGCGCCCCACACAGTTTCGTGCACCCACAAACCGTTGACGTGCACACCCACACAAGCCCGCCCCGACTCCCGCGACTGATCACCCGGTCGAGTCGGGGCGCCCAACTCTCGCCCCCACACACGCTCCCGCAAGAACCATCGAAAACGGCGGACGAAGCTGTGTGGGGGCGAGACACCACATCCCACACCCCACAAGACAAGGACCCACAGGGTGACCCCACGCGAAGACGGCAAGGAAGTCCTGCAAGAAGTCCACTTCCGCCCGAGCGGCAAAACACCCCCACCCGGCTACGTGGAGAACCCCAACTCGCCCGGCCAGTGGGTCACCCCGCAGTACCTCGACTGGATCCGTGACAGCCTCTCCGGTGCCGTGGCCGCACGGGCGGCTGAGGCCGAGCTCGATCCCGAGGTCAAGCGCCTCGCCGACTTCCTCGCAGTCCTGCACCTGCCCGAACACACGATCGGCGAACGCAAGGTCGCCGACCCCACCCGCGTCGAGATCCACCAATCCGCCCGCATGGCGCAATACCTCGTCGACTGCGGCTGGCGCTTCCACTCCGAACACGAGACCAAGCGCTGGGTGCCCACACCCAACGGTCCCAGCGGCGACCTCGGCATCCACATCGAACGCAACCCCGACGGCACCTGGCCCACCCCGGACCCCGAGGACTTCTACGACCCCGAGAAGATCGTCACCTCACAGGGCCGGGACGGAAGCTGGGTCGCCTCGCACCCCTGCGGCGTCTACGCCCAGGCCCCGACCAAGGCACGCGCACACGCCGACGTCGTGCAGCAGCTACTCACCAAGACCGAGGAGGCACGAGCCGATGAGTGACGACATCCAGGTGAAGGAAGCCGGCACCGGCCAGTGGACCACCCTCACCGACGCCACCTCACAGGTCGACGGCGGAATCACCATCACCATCCCCGCCACCTCCGAATTCGCCGCACGCCTCAGCGCCGCCGGGCCACGCAAGTACCTCGTCCTCATCGGCGACCTCAACCCACCCGAGGGCCGGCCCGTCCACATGCTGCACGGCGTCATCCGCAGCTGGAAGCCAGTCGGCGACAGCCTCGTCATCGACGTGCGCCCCGCCGCCACGGTCGAGGACATGCAAGGCTGATGGCACTCAAGCCCTGGCTCGCCCTGCTCGTCCGACTGCTCAGGCTCGTCCGATGAGCAGGGCCCGTAAGCGCGTATGCACCGAGCCCGGCTGCCCCGCCATCCAGCCCGAGGCCCGCTGCGCACAACACCGACGCGACACCGAACGGCGACGCGGCACCTCAACCGCACGAGGCTACGGCCAAGCCCACCGCAACCTACGCGAAGCATGGCGCCCCAAAGTCGAGGCCGGCACCACCCGCTGCGCCCGATGCGGCCGGACCATCCAACCAGGGCAGCCCTGGGACCTCGGACACGACGACCATGACCGCAGCCGCTACCTCGGACCCGAACACTCGGCCTGCAACCGAGCCACCGCCGGCCGCCGAACCCACACCTGAGGGGCAGGGGGAGGGGGTGACCCCCAACGCACCCACTCTCCCCGACCGCGGGTAAGGGCAAAAAAGTCCGCGGCGGGTTCAAAACTTTCCGGACCGGCGCAAGGCCGGCCCAACTCGGGAGGCGCAATGCCCCACTGAGGAGTGATCACGAATGACGTCTGGAGGTTCGCGCACCCGCTCCGGCCCGGCGAAGGATCCGAACTCGTTGCGGTCTGCGATGTCGCAGAAACAGGGGTCTTGGCGGACGCTGCCGACCGAACCCCCGGAGGCCGAAGCGCCACCGTGCCCGCTGCCGGAGATGTCGGTGGCGGAGTCGGAGATGTGGGAGACGTACTGGCGTAAGCCGCAGTCGATCATCTGGCGTGAGAACGGCATGGAGATCGAGGTCGCACTGCATGTGCGGCACCTGGTCGAGTCGATGGCCTCGGAGGCATCGGCCGGCGCCCGCAACCTGGTGCGCCAGCAGATGGACTCGCTCCTGCTCACGCACAAGGCGATGTCCGATGCGATGATCCGCATCGGTGTCCCGGAGGAGCCGGACGAGGACACGGCACCGAAGTCGCAGCGCCGAATGTCGGCTCGTGAGCGCCGCAAGGCCGCGAGGTCCGATGAGGCCTCCTGATCTGACCCTCGACGTCGTCCCGGACTGGATCGAGCAGCACTGCGCTGTCCCGGACGGGTTCGACGCCGGCACGATGCTGGAGTTGGTGCCCGAGCAGCTGACGTTCGTGCAGAACCACTACGCGATCCGCCCCACCGCCAAGCGTGGCGAGTTGGCGCAGGCGTTCGTCTATCGCCGCTCGCAGTTGGTTCGCGCGCAGAAGTGGGGCAAGTCCCCGCTGATCGCCGCGTTCGTGTGCGCCGAGGGTGTCGGGCCGGTCCTGTTCGACGGCTTCGCCGAGGGCGGGGAGCTCTACCGCTGCAACCAGCACGGTTGTAGTTGCGGCTGGGTGTACGAGTACGAGCCGGGTGAGCCGATGGGCCGGCCGTGGCCGACTCCGCTGATCCAGGTGACGGCGACGACGGAAGATCAGACGGACAACACCTATGGGGCGTTGCGGCCGATGATCGACCGGGGCCCGTTGTCGGAGGTCATTCCCCGCACGGGTGAGGAGTTCATCCGTCTGCCCGGTGGTGGCCGCATCGACGTGGTGACCTCGAAGGCGACCTCGCGTCTGGGCCAGCGTGTGACGTTCGTGCCGCAGGACGAGACCGGCATCTGGACGGACTCGAACGGTATGACGAAGACGGCGCGCACGCAGCGTCGTGGTCTGGCCGGTATGGGTGGCCGGGCGATCGAGACGACGAATGCGTGGGATCCGTCCGAGAACAGTGTCGCGCAGCGCACCTTCGAATCCTCCGCTGAGGACATCAACCGGGACTTCCGGCTGCCGCCGGCCGATTGGTCGTTCAAGGACAAGCGTCAGCGCCGCAGGATCCTGCAGTTCAACTATGCGGGTGTGCCGTGGGCGTTGAAGAACCTCGACGGCATCGAAGCCGAGGTCAACGAGATGATCGAGAAGGACCCGTCGGAGGCGGAGCGGTTCTTCGGGAACCGCATCGTGTACGGCGCTGGTTCGTGGCTGCGTGACGGCTTGTGGGAGGACCGGTGGGCGAATGCTGTGGCTGCCTGAACCTCCGGCCGGCACCCGCATCTCGTTGGGCTTCGACGGTTCGGAGAACAACGACTTCACCGCCATCAAGGCGGAGACGATCGACGGGCTGATCTTCACGCCCCGGTACGGGCCGGACAAGCGGCCGACGATCTGGGATCCGGCGCAGTGGGGTGATCAGATCCCTCGGGGCGAGGTGGATGCCGCGGTTGATGAGCTGTTCGACCGGTTCGAGGTGTCGCGGATGTATTGCGACCCGCAGGACTGGCGGTCGGAGATCGGGGACTGGGCGCTGCGGCACGGCGACGAGCATGTGTTCGAGTGGGCCACGAGCCGGATTCGGCAGATGTACGACTCGATCCGCCGGTTCGAAACAGACCTCGCCACCGGGCGCATCTCGCAGGACGGCTGCCCGATCACCGCGGTGCATATCGCCAATGCCCGCAAGGTCGCGAAGCCGGGGCAGAAGTACATCCTCGGCAAGCCCGCCGACCACCAGAAGATCGACGCCGCGATGGCGTCCATTTTGGCGCACGAGGCCGCATCCGATGCCCGCGAGGCCGGATGGGCGAAGGAATCCGCAGTGGACAGACGAGTGATCGTGTTCCGATGAGGGGGTGAAGAGATGGCAGAGCTAGGCGATGACCAGAAGAAGGTCTTCGATTCCCTCTCGGATGAATTGAACAAGCTGGCGCCCGATTTCGAGTTGCTGGACAAGTACTACGACGGGCAGCAGACCTTGCAGCAGCTCGGGTTGGCGATTCCGCCGGACCTGTTGCAGTTCACGGTGATCGTGAACTGGCCGCGCATCGCGGTCGATGGTGTGAACGAGCGTCTCGAGCAGAAGGGGTTCCGGCTGCCGGGGGCCGATGGACGGGCGCAGGACCTGTGGAATATGTGGCAGCGGGCCCGCATGGTCGAGCAGTCCTCGATGGCGCGTGCCGACTACCAGATATTCGGACGTACCTACGCCTGCATCGGCTCGAACGAGGATGACCCGTCGACGCCGATCGTGACGGTGGAGTCGCCGCGCAACGTGATCACGAAGCGTGATCCGCGCACCGGGAAGGTGTCGGCGGCGCTGCGTCTGTACGACGTGCAGAACGGGCAGCCTACCGCCTCGACCCTGTACCTGCCGGAGGAGACGGTCTATCTGTCGTCGTCGGGTGGCGGCTGGTCGATCGATGAGAAGGACGAGCACAACCTTGGCGTGGTGCCGGTGGTGCCGACGTTCCGGCGGCGGCGTACGCAGATCCCTTCGCATCGCACCGGTCAGGGCGTGTCGGCGATGGCTGACGTCATCCCGATCACTGACTCAGCGGCCCGGGTGATCACGAACGCGCAGGTTGCACAGGAAACACACGCGGTGCCGCAGCGGTACGCGTTGGGTGTGACCAAGGGCGACTTCGTCGACCAGGACGGCAATCCGCTGCCGGTGTGGGAGGCGTACTTCGGGTCCGTGTGGGGCTTGGCCAACCAGGACGCGAAGGTCGGCAACCTGTCGTCGTCGGACATGTCGAACTTCGAGCGGATGGTTGAGTTGTACGCCCGGCTCGCGTCGGGTGTGTCGTCTCTGCCGCCGAACTACTTCGGGCTTTCCGCTGACGATGCAGCATCCGCCGATGCGATCCGCTCGCGTGAGGCGAAGCTGGTCAAGTCCGCCGAGATGGACCAGCAGGCCCTCGGTCATGCGGCCGTCGAAACGCTCCGCATCATGGTGAAGATCCGGGATGGCGCGAACGCCGACCCGCTCGACGGTCTCGAGTCCCTGTGGTACGACGCGGCGACCCCGACGGTGGCGCAGCGCACCGACGCGGTGGTGAAGCAGTACACCGCCACCGACGGCCGCGGCCTGTCCCTCCTCCCCGCCGAGGCGGCCTGGGAAGAACTCGGGAAGTCGCCGACGGAGATCGAGCGACTCAAGGACATGCGGGCGCGTGACATGGAGGACCCGCAGTTGGATCGGATCACGCGCACATTCAACGATGTGACCGGTGGCAATGCTGCCGCCTGAGGCCGGGCGTTACTGGGCGGACCAGCAGCGCACCACCGCCGCCCTGGTGATAATGATCCGCCGGCTGTGGCGGCGCATGGGCAGTGACTTCGACGCCTCGTGGCAGATGATCGAACCGATCTTGCTGATGTCCGTCCTGCAGGCGCAGGAGAGCATCGCAGTTCGGTCTGCCGCGTTCATCCCCGAGGTCGTCGACGCCCTGAACATCGACGTCGCGCCGGAGGGGGCGATCGTGCCGGACGCGGTCGTCGGGGTGACCGGAGACGGACGCCCCGTCGACGCATTGCTCGCGGGCGGCCCTATCGCCGCGAAACGCGCCATCACCGCGGGCGCCACTGAGACTGTCGCTCTCGAGACCGGTGGGCGGTGGCTCGAACTTGCGGTGAAGACCCTCATATCGGACACCGGGCGGGCCGTCGAATCGGTCGGTGTCGCCGCCCGGCCGGGCGTCGGGTACGTGCGGATGCTCAACCCGCCGTCGTGCTCCCGGTGCGTGATCCTCGCCGGACGGTTCTACCGCTACAACCGCGGGTTCCTGCGCCACCCTGGATGCGACTGCCGGCACATTCCGTCCCGCGAGTCGATGGCAGGGGACCTGCGGATCGACCCGGACCGCTACTTCCACAGCCTCCCTGCGTCCGAGCAGGACCGGATCTTCACCAAGGCGGGCGCCGAGGTGATCCGCGAGGGCGCCGACATCAACCAGGTGGTCAACGCCCGCTCCGGCATGTCGACAGCACAGACGAACCTCGCCGGGTGGATCCCGAAGGGCCGACTGTCCCGCACCGAGGTGTACGGGCAGATGGTCGAGACCACCACCGCCGGAATCACCCGCCGCGGTGTCGCCTACCGGGCGATGAGCCGCGCCGGGTACGCGCAACGACAAACCGACGTCCGAACCGGACGGTACTTCCAAGCCCGGGCGCCGCGGCTGATGCCGGAGTCGATCCTACGACTCGCCGACGACCGCGCCGATGCGATCCGGCTGCTGAAACTGTACGGCTACATGACCTGATTCCCGCTCGAATCACCCACCGACCCAGAGGACCCCGAACTGCGGCATTCCGCTTCGTGGCCCTGTGTCATGCCCCGATTCCCCTGCCCGCAACGGGTGGGACCGACCTCTCGCAAGGAGAGACCACTCCCATGAAGAACACTCGTCTTCCCCTCTGGATGATCCCCGGTGTCGAGTTCACCCGCGGCGGTCTGGCATCGCGGAAGTTCCCGATGCGTGACGGCGACGGCCACCCGAACGGCGACGCCGTCGACAACGACGACGAGGCTGGCACCGACGGTGTCGGCGACGAAGACCAGGACTCCGACGTCGACGTCGATACGGACACCGGGGAGGACGACGACGAGAACCCCGACGGCGCCGACCAGCTCGGCGACAAGGGCAAGAAGGCCCTCGACGCCATGAAAGCCAAGTGGCAGGCGGAGAAGGCGAAGCGCGTCGCCGCCGAGAGCCGCGTCGCCGAACTCGAAACCGGCGACGACGAGAACGCGCAGGCGCAGCGCCAGGCCGACGCCGCGGCACTGGCGAAGGCGAACGCCCGCATCGTCAAGGCAGAGGTGCGCGCCGCCGCCGCCGGGAAACTGTCCGACCCGGCCGACGCCTTCCGATTCCTCGACCTCGACGACTTCGAGGTCGACGACGACGGCGATGTCGACCAGGACGAGATCGCCGCCGCGATCACCGATCTTCTGGAACGCAAGCCCTACCTCGCTGCGTCCAGTTCCGACGGCACGCAACGTGCCTCGAAGAGCCCGAAGCCTGACCGCTCGCAAGGAGCCGGAGGTAAGGGCAAGGCCACCCCGCAGCAGGACTTCGAGTCCGCGATTGGCCGGCTCCTCTCCTGATCCACCCCTTTTGACTGAAAGGACGCGAGTCCATCATGGCTCCCTCGAACATCAACCGCGGCACCAGCGGAATCGTCCTGCCCAAGACCGTCTCGAACGAGATCTGGCAGAACACGCAGAACCAGTCGATCGTGCAGCAGCTGTGCCGCCAGATCCCCCTGCCCGGTGGTGGCGTCGACGTGCCGATCATCACCGGTGACCCGGTCGCCGCGTGGACCGCGGAGACCGAAGAGAAGCCGGTCAGCCGGTCCACCTTCGGGTCGAAGAACATCAAGGGCTACACCCTCGCGGTGATCGAGCCCTTCTCGAACCAGTTCAAGCGCGACCTGCCGGGCCTGTACAACGCGCTGGTGCAGCGTCTGCCCGGTGCGCTCGCGAAGACGTTCGACCAGACCGCTCTCGGGTTCGCAGCGTCCCCCGGGTCCGGCTTCGACACCCTCGCTGGTGCGCCCACCGCGTCGGTCTCCACCAACTTCTACGACGGCATCCTCGCCGGTCTCGGGGCGGTCGCCGCGAACGGTGGTGACGTCACCGCATGGGCCCTGTCCGGTCAGGGTGAGATCGCCGCGCTCGGAGCGAAGGACGGCAACGAGCGCCCGATCTTCATCGACTCGGTGACCACGCAGGGCTCGGTCGGCAACATGCTGGCCCGCCCCGTGTTCAAGACCCCGAACGCGTACAAGGCCGGTGCCGCCGGCTCGCCCGGCACCCCCGAGACCATCGGTTTCGGCGGCGACTGGAGCTCCGCGGTGTGGGGCTACGTCGAGGGCATCCGCATCGACATCGCCGACCAGGCCACCCTCAACGACGGCGGAACCGCGCTGAACCTGTGGCAGCGCAACATGTTCGCCGTGCGCGCCGAGGTCGAGGTTGGCTTCGCCGTGCGCGACGTCAACCGCTTCGTCCGGATCACCGGAGCCACCCCCGCGTGATCACCCTCCGGCTCCCCTACGGCGGAGGGTCGATCACCGTAGCTGACGACGTCGCCGACCGGTACCTGTCCCAGGGATGGGTGCAGGTCGGCGCGGCGCAGCCCGCCACCGTGTCCCGGCCGCTTCCGGACCCGCCCCCACGCACAGGCAAGGGGTCCGGGGTGAAGGAGTGGCAGAAGTACGCCCTCGCTCTCGGCATTGCGTCCCCAGAGGACGCTGAGGCCACCCGAGACGAGATCATTGCCCGCATCGAGGCCGCCGGGTTCGCGGTCGATCGCACCGGTGACGGTGCATGACCGCGCCGCTGCAGACGCTCGTCGAGACGACTGACGTCGAGGCCCGGCTGGGGGAAACCCTGGCCGGGCCCGAGCTCATCCAGGTCAACTCGCTGATCGAACTCGCATCGGAGAAGCTGCGCACCCCGGCCGCACGCGCAGTCATCGGCGACATCGACGAGAGAATCACCGACGGCACCCTCCGAATCGGGCTGGTGCGAGGAATCCTGGTCACCGTCGTGCACAGGGCATTCGATGCCCTGCGCGTCGGAACACGCGTCCGCTCCGAGCAGTACCCGGAGATCCAGACGACCTACGCCGACCCGGACCAAGGGCTGGTGTACTTCACCGACGAGGAGATGGCGTCGCTCGCCCCCGAGCCGGACGCGTCCGCCGCCGGTGGCGCCTTCACGATTCGGCTCGGCCGATGAACCGCCTACCCGAGTCGTGGACGCTGCTCGTCGACAACCCACCGACGCAGGACGACTCGACCGGCAACCGCATCCCGTCCCCACCGACGGAGATCCACTGGACCGGGCTGCTGCAACAGCGGCAGCTCTCCGCCGCATCCGTCGATGCCGGCAACACCGAGTTCGAAGCCGGGCACGTGGTGTCGTCGTACCTCCTGCTGCTCGATCCCGGCATCCCGGTCCTCCCCGGCCGGCGGGACCGGTTCCGCGACGACCAGAACGTCATCTACCAGATCGAAGGCACCCCGCGAGTACGGCGCCCGGCTCGGGGCTCGCGTCGACCTGCCTACATCGCCGCCAACGTGCGCCGTGTATCCGACATGAAGGAGTGAGCCAGACATGGCCGAAGCGAAGAAACCCACCAACAAGATCGTCAGCTACACCGACGACGCCGGCAACACCCACTGGGCGTCCGAGGACTCGAAGGCCTACCAGCAGCACCTGAGCGCGCAGGAGGCGAAGAAGGCGAAGCCGGTGAGCGCCACCACGACCGGCGCCGCGGCGAAGTCCGACGGCAAGTCCTGACGTCGTGGCGAATCGGATCACCGTCTACGGCGATCGCGCCCGCAGGGAAGCGCGCGCGCTCTCGTTCGACGGCAGGGTCGAGATCGCCCGCAAAGCCGCCGCCGACGCACGCTCTGCTGCGCCGGTCTACACCGGCGAATACCGGGACGGCATCGACGTCGAGGTCCAAGGAGACCGCGTCTTCGTCGTCGACAACGACGACGAGTCGATCTTCAAGGAGTACGGCACCAGTGACACCCCGGCCCATGCGTCGGTGACCGACGCCGCACGCCAGTACGGCCGCTACTCCGGCTGGCAGCCGAGAGGGGGATAGTCGATGGCCATGCCGTTCGCGCCCGGCGCCGCCCGGGCATTCCTCACCGGGCAGCCAGGGTTCGTCGCACTCGTCCCTGCGGAGAACATCGCCACCCGCGACCTTCCCGAGGAGATCACCGGCCCGTGCGTGACGATCCGTTCGCCGGGCAACGTCGGCGGCGACCCCATGCTGCGCCGCCCGATGATCCAGGTCGACGCGTGGGTGCCGAAGCTGGAAATCCTCGGCGGCAACATCGATCCCGACGAAGTCGCGTGGAACATCGCAGCCCTGGCCGGTGAACTCATCGGGAAGGCCCGCACCATCCGGTTCCGCAACGCGGCCTGGTCCGGCAAGTGGGTGGACGGGCCGATCACCTTTCCGCCCGACGTCAAACGCGGACCGGACTTTCCGCTGTTCCGCGCGACCATCCGCGCCGAACTGAAGATGCGGATCAACCCCGCCTGACGCCACTCGGCGTCTCTCATTCGTCCCGCCCCGGGGTGCCTGCCGGACACGCCCTGGGCGGGACTTTCCATTGCTCACCGCCGGTGAGCTGACCTCAGGAGGTAACCCGTGAGCACTTTCGCGGATCCCAACAAGGCATTCGTCTGGCTCGACGGCGACATCTTCCGCGCCCCGGCCGGCACCGCCATCCCCACCGACCCGTTCGCCGCCACGGTCACCAGCGGCACGAGCCCGGTCGTGAACTGGGACGCCTTCGGTGGCGTCGAGGCCGGGTTCAACGTCGACCCCAAGCGCGACCTCAAGCCCCTCACCGTCTGGAACCGGCGCACGTCGCCGTACAAGTACGTCAAGGGCGTGCTCGAGGAGCGCATCAAGTTCCGGGCCGTCGACTTCTCCAAGGCCACCGCGCTGACCGCCCTGCAGGGCGGCACCATCGAAGAGATCGGCACCAGCTCCGGCATCTTCCGCTGGAACCCCGGCCAGGACGAGGAGTTCGCCGCCCTGTTCCGGGTCGTCGACGAGACCGGCAGCGCCGGGTTCTACGTCGAGAAGGCCACCCTGGCCACCCCGCCCCCGCGGGTGTTCGGCGGTGAGACGCTCGACGGCTTCGAGTTCGAGCTCCTTGCGCTGAGCGAGGTCGTCCCGCTGACCGACTTCAACCCCCTCGTCACCACCCCCTGATAGGAGCTACACCCCATGTCCGGCACCCCGAAGAAGAACGCCCACCGTGAGGCTCCGGTTTCCGCTCCGGAGCCTGCGGTGGAGCGGTTCGACATCCTCACCGAACTCGCCATCGACGGCGGCGCTCCGCAGCCGATCACCCTGCGTGGGGTGGACGCCGAAGTTCGGTGCACCTACACCGGCGACGAGGCCGCACGATTCCACGCTCTCGTCGCCAAGAACGAGTTGCGCGACGCGCTGGATCTCATCACCGACGGCAAGGGCCAGCAGATCTGGGACGCGGTCGCTGACCTCCCGTCTACCATCGTCGCGCGCCTGCTCAACAAGGTCATCTCCCTTTCCGGGCTGTCGGAGGGGGAATTGCGGCCGCTCTCGCCTCCCTCCTCCGAGAGGATGGCTGGCGCGGTGCTCTCACAGGCTGTCGCCGATGGTTTGGCCTCGACCTCCGCCGAGCGCTCCGAGAACTCGACTGGCGCGACTGCGGCCGCCTGATCCTCGACGCCGCCGAACGCGAGGCTCAGGCCGGCCGCGACGCCGAGAATCTCGCGATGTTCGTCGACCGGATCGACTACTGGCTCACCAGCGAGTACCGAAGCTGGATCACCGACCCGAATGATCCCCAGGTCAAACAGGAACGGGAGATGCAACGTCGCAGCGGCCGCAGGCCACCGCCGATGCCGCTGATACCGCCGGTGGCCCTGCGTCCGGCGGACATCGCCGAGCTTCGGCGCAGGCAATACGCCGACGCAGTCGCCGCCCATGCGCCGGAGTCGGGCGAACGAAAGATCAGCAGCGCCGCAGATTTGAAGCGGCTTCTCGTCGGACGGTAAGTGCGACAGGCTCTGCTGCGCTGTGCGCGAGTCTGACATGATTCGCCCCATGAGAAAGCGGATGTGGGTGGCGGCGGCGGTCGGTCTCGTCGCGGTGGGATGCAGCTCATCGCCCCAAGGGCCGAGCCCGGAAGAGGAGCGACAGCGACTGTGCGAGTCCTTCGCGCAGATCACCCCAGGCGTCTACGAGAATCGGAAGAACCTCGACATCTTGGCAACCCCTGGGATCTCGAGTTCCGAGCGGGTGGCTGCCCTGCGGGATCAGATGGACATGCAGGCAGGCAACGGCCGATCCCGCCCGTACGACTGCAACTCTCCGGCCGACCAGGAGTTCTTCGATGACTTCGTCCGCTCGCAAGATGACGGCCAGCAGGACGCTGGCTGACAGCCTGCCATCGCGGTAGACGCCTGGAAGGGCGTGGAGCGGCGGTCCATGACAACTGAATAGCAATTGATGTAGGAGACCCCGGAAGGCGTGATGCCTCCGGGGTCTCTGCATTCTCGCGTGAGGAGAAAGCCATGGCCGGCGGACGCATCGACGTCGAAGTCGCACCCGATCTGCGGCATTTCCCCGCGCAGCTCGAATCCGGGATGCGCGGGGCGATGGGTGTCGCCACGAAGATCGGCGGCGCACTCGGGGTGGCCCTGAGCGTCGGAGCCGGTGCGAAGGCGGTCCTCGACCTGGGCAACAGCTTCACCAACGAGCTCAACACTCTGCAGGCTGTGTCGGGTGCGACCGCGGACCAGTTGCAGAAGGTCCGGGACGCGGCGATGGGGCTCGGCAACGACGCGTCGTTGGCGGACACCTCGGCGACGGACGCTGCGGCGGCGATGACCGAACTCGCCAAGGGCGGGTTCTCGGTCGATCAGGCCATGGGCGCGGCCCGCGGCACCCTGCAGCTCGCCGCGGCGGCGCAGATCGATGCGGCCTCGGCGGCGACCATCCAGTCGCAGGCCCTGCAAGCGTTCGGGCTGGACGCCGACTACGCTGCCAAGGCCGCCGATGTTCTCGCCAACGGTGCGAACGCCTCGTCGGCGGAGATCACCGACGTCGCGCAGGGTCTACAGCAGGCCGGTGCGGTGGCGAACCAGTTCGGTCTCACGCTCGAGGACACCGTCGCCGGTCTCGGCCTGCTGGCCAACGCAGGTATCCAGGGCAGTGACGCCGGCACTCTGATCAAATCCACCCTGCTTGCGCTCACGGACACGGGGAAGCCGGCGCAGGCCGCGATCCGCGACCTCGGACTGGAGGTGTACGACGCGCAGGGCCGGTTCGTCGGTCTTGGTTCGCTGTTCGAACAGCTCGAGGACGCCGCCGGGCAGATGACGCCGGAGCTGTACCAGGCGGCGACGGCGACTCTGTTCGGGTCCGACGCTATGCGCCTGGCCGGTATCGCCGCCGATGATGGGGCGGCCAAGTGGGACACGATGCGGGAGGCGATCGACCGGCAGGGCTCTGCCGCCGAGGTTGCCGCGTCCAAGACCCAGGGTCTTCCTGGGGCGATGGCTGGTGTGCAGAATGCGGCCGAAGGTCTCGCCCTGTCGATCTACGACGTTGTCGACGGGCCGCTGCAGTCCTTCGCCACCAAGGGCGCGGAGTTCATCACCGCTGCCGCACCGCAGATCGTGTCTGGTCTTAGCAGCGTGGTCGACATCGCGGGCGAGGTCGGCTCCGCCTTGGCGCCGGCCGCCGGTGTGGTCGGAGACCTGGCCGCCGCGTTCCTCGAACTTCCCGCGCCGATCCAGCTCGCGGTCGCCGGTATCGCCAGCATGAAGGCGTTCGGTGGCGACGACAGGATCGGCACCTGGGTCGACGGAATCAAGGACAAGTTCGAGGGCTTCCGGGAGCAGATGGACGCTGTCCGTCTGGCCATGGCCGAATCGCAGCTCGAATCCGAGGGCTACGACCTTTCGGGTGAGACGCAGAGCGTGGAGCAGCTCGGGGTCCTGCTGGCGGAGAACGAGGAACAGATCTCCGACGTGGCCGCGGCGTGGTCCACGCTCGAGGCGCGTTCCCCGGCGATCGCTCGGATGGGCGAATCCTACCGGGGTGTGACGGCGCGATCCGCTGAGTTCGCGCAACGCCAGCGGGAAGCCGCGACCGAGTCGGGCCGGATGGTGGGGGCACTCCGCAATGCGGGCGCCGCGGCCGTCACGTTCGGTGGACGCGTCGGAGGTGTTGCCGCAGCTGGCCTGTCGGGCATGCGGTCCGCGGCCGGCAACGTGATCTCGGCGTTCGGCGGTCCGTGGATGGTCGGTCTCGCAGCAGCGGGCATGGCCGTCTCCGGCATCATCGCCGAGGTTCAGCGAGCCGAACGGCAGAACACCCTCCTGTCCGATGCCACCGAACGAGCCGCTGCCTCCCAGCGCGATCTGGCCAAGGCATTCGTCGAATCCAAGGGCCTGATCACGGACGACGTCCTCGCGGTCGCCACAGAGTCCATCACGAAGTTCCGCGAGGAACAGGAACAACTCGCCGACACCGCCCCGGCCTGGTATGCGGGTGTCGTCGAAAAGTGGAACGACATGCTCGGCTCGTTCAACGGGGAAGAGCAGCGCGGCCGGCAGATGCTCGCAGAAGACCGTGAGGTCGCCGGCCGAGCAGAACGAATCAGCAACGCGCTCAACAGCCTGGGGATGGAGAGCGACGAGCTGGCCTCCACGCTGGCCGGATCGCGGTCCGGCTGGGACATCTTCATCGACGGTATCGACCAGTCGACCGAAGGCGGAGCCGAACTCGTCGCGTCCCTGCAGGGGCAGCGTGAAGAATTCGAACGCACGCAGCGAGTCGCGCAACAGATCGAACCCGAGTATCTGGCGATCCGCGATGCGATCGAGCAGATCGCCGAGAGCGCCGGCAACTCGGAGCAGAAGGTCGCTGGTCTCAAGCGGATCCTCGACATCCTCGCCGGTGGGCAGGTGTCCTACACCGAGGCGCTCGACGAGTACAACCAGACGATCATCGATGTTGCCGAGTCGACGCAGCAGGTGGTGGACCAGTCTCAGGGCTATGGCTCGGAGCTGATCGCCCAGAACGGCACCCTGGCCACGAACACCAAGAACGGCCAGGCACTGTCGGCGACGCTGCGTGATCTCGCTGACGCCAGTGTCGAGGTCGCCGAAGCTGCCTACCAGCAGGCCATCACGGATGGGTCCACCGTCCCGGAGGCGCAGGCCAAGGCGCGTGAGGCGATGGCGCAGACCGAACTACAGCTGGCCGCGCTCGCCGAGCAGTACAACGTGCCGATCGAGAAGGTCCGCGAATTCGCCGCGGCGCGCGGGTACCTGCCCGAGGATCTGATCTTCCACCTCGCGGTGGAGGGCGCCGACGAGGTGACCAAGAAGCTCGTCGAGGTGCGCGATCAGCTGATCCGGGACCCGGACAACGTGATCAAGCTGCCGATCGACGACGAGGGCGTCAAAGAGGTACTGCGCGGGGTCGGTCTGCAGCTCAGGGACCTGCCGGACGGGATCGTGGAGATCAAGGCGGACAGCGAGCTGGCCGTCGCGGGTCTCGAGCAGGTGATCCGCAAGACCCTCGAAACCGGCGGGACCATGGCCGATGTCAAGGTCACCGCCGACACCACCGAGTTCGACCTCAACGTCGATCAGGCGAAAGCACTGATCGCCCAACTCGACGCCGAGGAGGCCAACCCTGCCGTCGGGGCGATCTTGGACAAGCTCAAGGAAGGCAAGGCGATCACCCTCGCCGACCTGCAGGAGCTGGACAAGTCCACCGCCACGCCGGAGGTCAAGGCGGCCGTCGCTCAGGCCATCGCGGACCTGGATTCCGTACAGATCCACCTGGCCGGGATCAAAGACAAGAACGTCAACGTCACGATCAACATCGACGAGGTCCGCCGAACTGCATCGACCTACGGCGCCGGCTCCCGGCAGGCGCTCGACGCGGCGGGCCTGACAGGCATGTCCCCCGACGAGTACGAGCGGATCTTCGGACGACGACCACCTGGACGTGAGCGCGGCGGCCGGATGCCGACCACCGGGCCGGGCACCGAGACCACCGACGGGATCTACGCGGTCGATCCGAGCGGCATGCCGATCGCGATGGTCGACGGCGGCGAATGGGTCATCCGCAGCGAGATGTCCGACAAGTACGACCGCGAGCTGGCGATGATGAACGCGGGCACGTTCCCGAAGCTGCCCGGCTTCGAGACCGGCGGCCGCATCGCGGTCAACCGGGCCACGTCGTACCTGAGCGGGGAGGACGGCAAGGAGTACCAGTACGGCGGTGTCGGTTCACCGTCGTGGGACTGCTCCGGCTACGTCTCGGCCGGCTACGCGATGCTCACCGGCCGGGATCCGAACACGCGCTGGTTCACCACCGAGTCCGATTTCAACGCTCTCGGCTTCGAGGACGGGCCAGGTCCGCGGTCGGCGCTGAACATCGGCGTCATGCGTGGCGGCGGCGGCATGTACTCGCACATGGCCGCCACCCTCGACGGCATCCCGTTCGAGTCGGGCGGCGCCGGCGTCGTCTTCGGCCACTCCACTCTCGGCGCGGACGATCCGAACCTGCCGCTGAAGTGGCACCTGCCGGTGTCGGCGTTCGTCCCACCTGGGGACGAGTCGTCGGCCGGTGGCGGGTACGAGCGGCGGCGGCCGCGTAACCGGGAGACGTGGGACGAGCAGGACGATCTGAAGCTCGATTCGGCGCGGATCGCGGTGCAGCAGGCGATCGAGAGTCGCGACAAGGCGATGAACGATCCGAAGAAGTCGCAGGCCGACAAGGACCAGGCCGAGAACAAGGTCGCCCAGGCCGAGGCGAAGGTCCGCGAGCTCGAGGAGAAGAAGCGCGCCGCCGAGTCGGGGGCGTCGATCTCGCCCGAGGCGCCGGAGCTGCTGACCAACCTGACCGACGAGGAGCTGCGGCTGCGCAGCCTCGAACGCGCGGTCGACGAGGCGCGGTGGGATCGCAACGACGTCTACGCAGATCCGGAGTCGACGAAGTTCGAACGCGACGAGGCCGACGACAAGCTGCAGACCGCGATCAACGCGCTGCGTGAGGAGCAGGTCGAGCAGCGCGACGAGCTCGCGCCCGCGGCCCCGGCGTTGCGGGGCCGGATGACCGACGATCAGATCCGGCTCGTCGAGCTCGAGCAGGCGGTGAAGGAGGCCGAGCAGGACCGCAACGCGGTTTACGCCGATCCGCGCTCGACCGACGACGAGCGCCTGGCCGCCGACCTCGACCTGCAGAAGGCCCTCAACGCACGCGACGAGGGCCGCAAGGGCGGATCCGGCTCCGGGTCGGGTGTGAAGTCGCTCGGCGCGGTCGGCCTCGAACTCGCCGAGGTCTTCGCCGGCGGCGTCCTCGAGACCTTCGGGCTCGAGGACTCGCCGCTCGGGTTCGTGCCGAAGCTGTTGTTCGGCTCCGGAGACATCGGCGGCCCGCTGCTGGAGGGCATCGGCACGACCGGCATCCCGGCGATGATCGCCCAGCAGCAGGTCGGTCCGGCGGTCGCCCCGACGTTCTCCGATGCGGAGATCGCCACCCAGGGCCCGGTCGTACCGGGCTCGCCGGGCTGGCTCGAAGAGCTGGTGAACAGCCTCCGTATCCCGGCGGTGCTCCGCGATGCCGGTGGTCCGCTGCCGCACGGCATGGCCGGACTGAACCTCTCCGGTGAGACGGAGTGGGTGCAGACCGCCGAGGACAAGCGCCGCTACGACCGGGACATGCGGGAGTTGGCGGCGCTGCGGGCGGGCGCGTCCGGCGCGAGCGGGGCGGCGCTCGAACAGTTGGGGCAGCGGCAGGAGTCGCTGCTGAAGTCGCTCGGTCAGCTCGCCACCCGGCGAGGTCACACGATCAACGCCTACGGCATGGATCCGGACAAGGTCGGCCGGCAGATCGAGCAGGTGCTGCGGCGCGATTCGCTGGCGCAGATGAGCATGGGAGGTCTGCCCGGGTGAACATCCTCGAGTTCGACGATACGAAGCTGCTGTGGATCGGCCCGCCGAAGCTGGACGGCACCCCGGGCAGGACCTACCACCTGTCCGGGGTGAACTCCGGGACCGAAGGAGTGTTGCTGTCGGATCATCCGGACGGGTTCGAGTTCGGTCCGACGAGCCTGCTCCGCTCGAAGGGCGCCAAACAGGACGGCGCCACGTTCCTGCGGTCGGTGCGTGACGAACGCGAGATCCGTTTCAACGTCCACGTGTTCGGGCGCACCGCCCGTGAGGCGATGGCGGTGCGCACCGGCTGGTTCCGGTCCTGGGAGACCGACCGGCCGGGTCACCTGTGCTTCTACTCGCAGAACCTCGGG